>CALDMA010000227.1 GCA_937915075.1 uncultured Oscillospiraceae bacterium | reverse complement strand
CTGGGAGCTCAAGCAGGACCCCAGCATGATGATCTTCAACCAATTCGAGGAGATGGGCAATCCGCTGTGGCACTATAACGTCACCGGCTACGCCCTTGCCGACCTGTTTGAAGCCGTCAAGAAGCCCGGCCAGAACTTTGCCGGCGCCTGCTTCACCTCCGGCTCCGCCGGCACCATGAGCGCGGGCGACCTGCTCAAGGAGCGCTATCCCGGTCTCAAGCTCGGCGTGGGCGAGGCGCTGCAGTGCCCCACCATCCTCGAGAACGGCTTCGGCGGCCACCGCATCGAGGGCATCGGCGACAAGCACATTCCTTGGATCCACAACGTGAAGAACACCGACATGGCCATCGCCATCGACGATGAGGACAGCCAGCGCCTGCTGCGCCTGTTCAACACCAAGGAAGGCCAGAAGTACCTCAAGGAGGAGCTCAAGCTCTCCGACGAGCTGATCGAGAAGCTGACCTGGCTCGGCATCTCCGGCATCGCGAACGTCCTTTGCTGCATCAAGATGGCGAAGTATTATGAGCTGACTGAGAACGACGTGGTCGCTACCGTCCTGACCGACTCCGCCGTGATGTACGGCAGCCGCATCGAGGAGCTCAACGAGATGCACGGCGCGTACAACGTCGAGGAGGCCAAGCTCGACCACAACCTCCATATGCTCGGCCTCAAGACCGACAACCTGATGGAGCTGACCTACACCGACCGCAAGCGCATCCACAACCTCAAGTATTACACATGGGTCGAGCAGCAGGCGCGCGACGTCAAGGACCTCAACGCGCTCTGGTACGACACCAAGGGCACCTGGGACGCCGTTCACGCGCAGGCCGCCGAGCTCGACGAGCTCATCAACGAGTTCAATGAGGCCACCGGCCTTCTCAAGGCGCTCTAAGAAGCAGAGACGAAGCCTGCTCCGAAACGCCGCCGCAGCAGCGGCTGAGCGGAAAGAGGAGCAGACCGGATCGAAAGCCGAATAAAATTTCATTGCACAGCGTGTGCAGCATCCCCGCAGATAGGGGCCGGCAATGGCAGGTCAAGGGCGCAGCCCTTGCGCTTCTCTGGGGTTTCCAAAAGGGGATATCTCTTACGGTAAGAGATATCCCCTTTTGAGCGGCATCTGCGCCTGTGCAGGTATATGTCTCCTCAGCCGCTGCCATGGCGTGGTTACGAAGCTATTGCTTTTGCGGCGGGGGTTCGAGACCATTTCCAATCTTCCATTTTAGGAGAAATTATTATGCTGAAAAATGTTAAATGCGCGCGCTGCGTCAAGTGCGGCAAGGAATACGAGGCTACGCCCAACCTCACCAACTGCGAGTGCGGCGGTATCCTCGACATCATCTACGATTACGATTACATCAAGGCCAATCTCACCAAGGATAAGCTCAAGAGCCGCCCGAACACGATGTGGCGCTACCGCGAGCTGCTGCCCGTGGAGGAGCCCACGCCCGACACGCCCCTGCGCGTGGGCTGGAGCCCGCTCTATGAGGAAGACCGTCTCGCGAAGCTCCTCGGCCTCAAGAAGCTGTGGGTGAAGGACGACGGCCAGAACCCCACCGCGTCCCTCAAGGACCGTGCCTCCGCCATGGCGGTCGCCAAGGCGAAGGAGGCGGGCGCGGAGATCATCGCCTGCTCGTCCACGGGCAACGCGGCCTCGTCGCTGGCGGGCAACGCCGCCGCCGCGGGGCTCAAGACCTTCATCTTCGTTCCCTCCCGCGCGCCCAAGGGCAAGGTCGCGCAGCTGATGACCTTCGGCGCGAACGTCATTTCCGTGCAGGGCAACTATGAGGAAACCTTCGAGCTGAGCAAGAAGGCCATCGACAAGTGGGGCTGGTACAACCGCAACGCCGCCATCAACCCCTACCTCTCCGAGGGCAAGAAGACCGTCTCGCTCGAGATCGCCGAGCAGCTCGGCTGGAGGATGCCCGACTATCTCGCCATCTCCGTCGGCGACGGCTGCACCATCGCGGGCGTGTGGAAGGGCCTCAAGGACCTCTACGCCATCGGCTTTATCGACAAGCTGCCGCGCCTCATTTCCGCGCAGGCGGAGGGCTGCCACCCCATCAACCGCGCCATCGCGGAGAATAAGCCATGGGAGCCGATGGAGGAGAACACCCTCGCCGACTCCATCGCCGTCGGCGTGCCGCGCAACGCGGACAAGGCGCTCATGGCGATCCGTGAGTCCAACGGCATCGTGGTCAACGTGACCGACGAGGAGATCATGGCGGCGCAGAAGCTGCTCGGCACCACCTGCGGCGTGTTCGGCGAGCCGGCGGGCGTGACCGGCACGGCGGGCGTGAAGAAGCTCTGCGAGCAGGGCGTGCTCGGCGCGAACGACACGGTCGTTTCCGTCGTCACCGGCAACGGCCTTAAGGACGTTGCCAACGCCATCAAGTTCTGCGGCGAGCCGATGAGCCTGCCGAACGACTTGGACCTGCTGGTCGAGGAGTTCGCCAAGCGCGGCATCAAGACCGAGGCGTAATCGGAAAGAAAAAAGGAGCGCGGGCCAACGGCCCGCGCTCCTTTTGCGCTCAGACGAAGTATTTGTTGACGAGGGGAATCCGGCTCAGCAGCGCAGAGACCAAAAAGGACAGCGTGCCGATGAGCAGCGTCAGAAGCGGCACGGAGAAGAAGGCATTGCAGGAGAGCGTGTTGATGCCGAGAAATTGATCGAACGTCTCGATGAACAGCGGATGCACAAGGTAGGCGCCGAAGCTCCAGCGGGAGAGCGCGCGGATGCGCGCGTGTCCCTTTTCGCCGAGCGAGGGAAAATTCAAATGCCTGCGGGCGAATACAAAGACGGCGAGACACATCAGCAGCACACCGACCGAATCGTAATTGTAGAAAAGCACGGTGGCGGTGCCCAGACGGCGGGAGGCATAGGACGTCATGACGACGGTGACAATAAGACCGAACACGCCGAGCGCATAGCACCAGCGGACCGCTGTAGGGGAAAGCTCCTTTCGGCTGAGATAGTAGCCCAGCATGAAGTAAGCGGCAAAGCCGAGTGTGAAGTGGTAGTACACCATTCCCGACAGGGAAAGATAGCTGCTGTAGAGCTGCCAGGAAAACAGAGAAAGAAGCGCGCCGAGCTGCGGCAGCAGAAAGTTGAAAACAAGCGCGAGCAGCAGAAAATAGCGCAGCAGCGTTTCATTTTGCGCGATGGGGCGCAGCAGCGGGACGATCAGATACAGTCCCACGATCATAAACAGAAACCACATATGGTAGTGCCCGGAGAAAAACAGCGTGACCGCGGTGGAGAGGGCGCATTTGTTGATAAAGTATGCGTAAGCGGCATAGAGCGCGGACCAGAAAACAAAGGCCGTAACGATGCGCAGGACGTTTTTCCGCAGGATCTGACGCAGGCTTTGCGTGCCGGCGAGAAAGAACACGCCGCTGATCATCACGAAGACGGGAACGGTCCAGCGGACGAGGCTGTCATACAGGTTAAAGGCCTGCCACGCGGTTGAATAAACATCGGTGTCCGCCCAATGCTGTGCGGAAAGGTGGAGTGCAACGACGGCGAAGGTCGCCGCGACGCGCAGCACGTCATAGCAGGCGACGCGCTGCGATCCGGTCTGTTCCATGCTTATTCCTCCGTTGTCGCTTCGGCGGCTTCGTTCGCCTCCGTCGGGGCAGTCTCCCCGGACGGAGCGTCCTGCGCGGCAGCCGCTTCCGCCGCGGCACGGGCGGCTTCCTCCCGAGCAGCTTCCTCCGCCCGGGCGGCGGCCTCCGCCTCGGCGCGCTCACGCTCGGCGGCGGCGCCCTCGGCGCGGGCGCGGGTGACCTCCTCTTCCTTCTGCTTCTCCGCCTGCTTCATGGCCTTGTCGAGCCTGCGCCGGCTGGAGCGCTTTTCCATGCCGTGTACGACGCGCAGCACGAGGAAGAGCAGCACGACCCCCACGCCGAACCAGCTCCAGAAGCCGAGGGTGATGAGCGTTTTGAGCGTCCACAGCTCGGCCTGGATGCCGAGGAAGCAGCACACCACCGACGCGGCGAGCGCCACGCCGAAGAGAATGACCCACAGCACCGACTTGACCGCGGAGGTCTTGCGCACGCGCAGGTGCGCGATCAAAAACAGCACCGCGAGCAGGAACAGCGCGGGATACTGCGAAAACAGAATGGTACGAAAATTCATGGAAGCGTTCCTCTTTTCTTTTCTTGTTCCGTTCAGAGGGTGCAGAGCCCGCGGCGGAGGTATTGTCCCTCAGGGCCGCCGACGACCTTGCCGTCCTCGACCATCAGGCTGCCGCGCAGGTAGACCCTGGCGATGCCGCCCTCGGTGCGCAGGCCCTCAAAGGGTGTGTAGCCGGCCTTGGTGACCATGTCGCGTGCGGAGAGAATGTGGCTGGCCTTGGGGTCGTAGACCACGATGTCCGCGTCGGAGCCCGCGGCGATGACACCCTTGCGGGGATAGAGCCCGTAGAGCTTCGCGGGATTTTCGCACAGGGCGCGGCACATTCCGGCGACGGTCATTCTGCCCGCGGCGACGCCGCAGGTGTAGACGACCTCGCCACGCGTCTCCACGCCGGGGAGGCCGCCGGGGATCTTCGTGAAGTCCTCGCGGCCCATGTCCTTCTGCGCGAGGGTGAACGAGCAGTGGTCGGTGGAGATGGTCTGGATCTCGCCGCGGCGCAGTCCGCGCCAGAGCGCGCGCTGATTTTCCTCGGCGCGAATGGGCGGCGCGCAGACATAGCGCGCGGCCATGGACCAGCTGGCGTCGTAGTACACGCCGTCGTCGAGGGCGAGGTACTGCGGGCAGGTCTCGACATAGACCCTCTGCCCGCGGGCGCGGGCAAAGGCGACCTCGTCGAGCGCCTCGCGGTTGGTCAGGTGGACAATGATCACCGGCGCGTCCGCCGCCTCGGCGATGCGCAGCAGCCGCGCGACCGCCTCGGCCTCAAGATAGTCGGGCCTTGCCTCGGGGTGGGCGGAAACATCCGCCGTGCGGCCCGCGGCCTTCAGCTCGGCGATGCGCGCGTCGATCACGCCCGCGTTCTCGCAGTGGACGCCCGCGATGCCGCCGCGCTTTTTCAGCGCCTTGAGCGCGGAATACACCGCGCCGTCGCCGATCATCATGGCGGGGTAGGTGAGGTACATCTTGAAGGACGTGATGCCCGCGGCGAGCATATCGTCCAGCTCGCCCTCGATGCTCTCGTTCCAGTCGTCGATGGTCATGTGGAAGCCGTAGTCGCACGAGCATTTGCCGTCGGCCTTTTTGTGCCAGAGGTCGAGCCCGTAGGCAAGCGTCTCGCCCTTGTTGGGGCAGGCGAAGTCGATGATGGTGGTCGTGCCGCCGCGGATGGCGCTGCGGGTGCCGGACGCGAAATCGTCGGCGGTGGTCGTATTGCACACGTCGAGATCAAAGTGCGTGTGCGCGTCGATGAAGCCGGGGAAGAGGTAGCAGCCGGAAACGTCCGTCACCTCGGCGCTCTTCGCCTCGGCAGGGGAGATGTGGCCGACCTGCGCGATCTTCTCGCCGTCAAGCAGGACGTCCGCGCGGCGGGAGCCGCGGGGCGTGACGACAAAGCCGCCCTTGAGCAGTTTTTTCATATCCATTCAGCTCCTTTGTCTGAAAAATATTCATACACCTTTACCATAGCACGTTTTCACCGCGATTTCCACAGAAAAAGAGAAATCGGCAAAAGCGACAAGAAAGCGCGGTGAAAATCTGTGATTATGGCGAGAGAATGCGGCTTGTGCAAAAGCGGAAAAGAAGATAAAATAAAGCTATCCTGCCGAAGCTGTGCGCCCGATACGGACAAGCGCTCCGGCAAAAATTTTCAGGAGGAAAAAAGCTATGCGCAAGTTTTTGTCCCTGCTGCTGACACTGGCGATGGTCTTCTCCCTGGCCGTGACGGTCAACGCCGCCGCGCCCAAGGAGGATATCACCATCCTGCACACCAACGACGTCCACTGCGGCTATGAGGCCTATGCCAAGGTCGCAACGCTGCACAAGGACGCGGATCTGCTCGTGGATGCGGGCGACCACATTCAGGGCGATGTCATCGGTACGCTCTCCAAGGGCGAGTACATCGTTGACATCATGAACTACCTCAAGTACGATGCGGCCGTTCCCGGCAACCATGAGTTCGATTACGGCATGGATCAGTTCCTGCACATCGCCAAGGATCTGGCCAAGTACCCGTATCTCTCCGCCAACTTCACCGGCAAGGACGGCACGCCTTACTTCGATGCCTATAAGATCTTCGAGGTCAAGGGCGTGAAGGTCGCGTTCGTCGGCGTCTGCACGCCGGAGACCTTCACCAAGTCCACCCCGACCTACTTCCAGGACGCCAACGGCAATTACATCTATGGCTTCTGCGAGGGCAACAACGGCGCTGACCTCTACAATGCGGTGCAGAAGGCCATCGACGCGGCCAAGGCCGCGGGCGCCGATTATGTCATCGGCCTCGGCCATCTCGGCATCGACGAGCAGTCCTCTCCCTGGACGAGCAAGGAAGTCATTGCCAACACCACCGGCTTTGACGCCTTCATCGACGGTCACTCCCACTCCACCTTCTCCGAAACGATCAAGGATAAGTCCGGCAAGGAAGTCGTCTTTGAGCAGACCGGCACCAAGCTCGCCAACGTCGGCAAGATCATCATTAAGGCCGACGGCACCATCACCCACGAGAACGTTGATCTGAACACGGTCGAGCCCGACGCCGAGGCGGCGGCCTATATCCAGACCATCACCGATAAGTTCGACGCGCTGCAGAAGCAGGTCGTCGCCAAGACCAGCGTGGAGCTGACCATCAATGGCGCGGACGGCAAGCGCGCGGTCCGCAATGCCGAGACCAACCTCGGCGACCTGTGCGCGGACGCCTATCGTATCCTGCTGGGCGCTGACATCGCCTTCGTCAACGGCGGCGGTGTGCGCGACAACATCAAGGTCGGCGACATCACCTACGGCGATATCATCAAGGTCCATCCCTTCGGCAACGAGGCCTGCCTCGTTGAGGTCACCGGTCAGCAGATCAAGGACGCTCTGGAGCTTGGCTCCGCGGCCTATCCCGGCGAGAGCGGCGGTTTCCTGCAGGTTTCCGGCCTGACCTACACCATCAACGCGGACATTCCCAGCTCCGTGGTGAAGAACGATAAGTCCGAGTTTGTCAAGGTCGACGGCGTGTACCGTGTGTCCGACATCATGGTCGGCGGTCAGCCTCTCGACGTCAACAAGACCTATACCCTCGCTTCCCATAACTATATGCTCAAGCAGGGCGGCGACGGCTACACGATGTTCGGCACCGACAACGTCAAGCTCCTCAAGGACGGCGTGATGATCGACAACCAGGTCCTCATCAACTACATCGTCAATAATCTCGGCGGCGTGGTCGGCGAGCAGTATGCCGCTCCGCAGGGCCGCATCACCGTCAAGACCGCTGCTTCCGATGTTCCGACGAACGAAAGCGACAAGGTCATTGCCGACCGCGACCGCGATACCACCGCGACAGAGGGCGACACCTACACCGTCGTCGCGGGCGACTGCCTGTGGAACATCGCCTACAAGCTCTACGGAACCGGCACGCTCTACACCAAGCTGGCCGAGGCCAACAAGCTCGCCGATCCGTATATCATCTACATCGGCCAGATCCTGACCGTCCCCGCCAAGTAAAAAACCGTACAATTAGGAAAGCCGCCCGAATGATATGCTCCCCCTATGAGAGACAGTGAAAAACAACACTGTCGAACATAGGGGG
>CALDMA010000226.1 GCA_937915075.1 uncultured Oscillospiraceae bacterium | reverse complement strand
CCTTGGGAGGGAAGTTCTTGAAGCTCACCGCGACCTGAAGATAGTGGCGAGGCTCGTCACCCTCCTCACGGGGAGGCATCACACGGATGTTCCAGCCGTCCTCGATCAGACGCTGAGCATCATTGTGATCCTCGATGATGACGCAGAAGTTGCGGTCACCGGCACGGTTATACTTGTCCTCCTTACCGGAGAAGTTCCGGAAGATAATGCGGGCATTTTCGATGATGATGTTGTCAGTAGCTTTGCGACTCATAATTAAGACTCCTCTCAACTGTTAAAATAGGTATTGGAATGGACTGTAATGGGCTCGTTCACGAGCTTCCTGATGCGCCAGCTCCTCTTTGTCGATGCAAAGAGCGCAGACATTTTTCATATACTGCGGTTTCTTTTTCCACAGCTCAAGCGGTTCGTAGTTTCTCAAGCCGCATCGCCTGCAAGTAAACCAGCGAGTACCGTCTTTGGTGAAGCTTTTTTCCATGCGCCTACCTCACATCAAACGGCGTGCTGTCTTCTTCGTGAGGCTCACCGGGACTGAACCAGGGCGGCGTATCTGGAACATACGGATCTTCTGAAACGAACCACTCGAAATCGCCATACTTGGAAATATCAGTGGCCGCAGCATCCACGAGGGCATCATAGTATCTCCGGTCGATGCAGTCCTCTTTTCCGAGTTCCTTGACCATCTCAGACTCAAGCCAGCGATAGCCCTTTGTTCCAACGGCAGCATCGTACTTCTTTTCGCCAGTCTTTTTATCAACAGACTCACGGCACAGAAGACCGCCGCCGCAGCCGGGCTTGATGGGGCAGAACTGTCCGACTCGTCCGATAAAGACATAGTCATGACCTTTCGCGATCTCAGACATAAGTTCTTCATCGGTCATGTGCTCCCAAGCGCCCAGCAAGTTTTGATCCTTCTTGGGCGTCTCTGCATCCAGAAATCTCTTTCCATCAGGTAACTGGATATAAGCAGACTTTCGCAGATGTAAAACCCTTTCCGTCTCACTCACATCAGGCAAGGCTTCGTTCATATCCAGATAGAGAGCCCCTGTGACAGACTTTGTCTCGCACATATCCTCGAAGGTGATCTCCTCATGTGAGAAGAGCTTCTTGAAGACATACGGGATCTGGAACTGAGTGCCCGTGGCTGTCCATTCGCCGGCGTGCTTACCATCTTTGTACTTGGCGATATAAACGGCGTTGTTGACGAGACACATGCGATCGTAGGTCGCTTCATGCTCGAAAATATAACCGTACATCTTGCCGTAGTCCATGACGAACTGAATGATCTCAGGCGTAGCGTCAGGGATCTTGATAGAGTCCGTCTTGATGTGAGCAACAACAAAGCCCCGTTTCTGAACCTCGTGCTTGAGGTTGATCATAAACAGGGCTCCGCGCTTGGCGACGATATTATCTTTGTTGCGATTGTCATGGAACGGGTTCTCGAAGCTGGCCGAAGTGAGACCGTAAACAGAGTTGATGGCGATTTTCAGCGCCTGTGCCAGAGCATCGGCAGCGCTCTCGTCCGTCAGGTACTTCGCCAAAGCACCATTCAGCATCTTACGGGCTTTGTCAAACTCCTTATGCTTGATGGCGACACGGGCATCGCGGATCTCACGGAACCGCTTCGTATAGACCGGACCAAAGAGATCTTCTGCGATGATACTGGAGGGGTGCATGGATGCAATATCCAGCAAAGCGATATTTCCGTACATACCAGGTTCGGCATAGACATAGCCGCCTTCGCCAACTTCCTCACCGCGATAAGTAGACTTGCCTTTGTCGAACTTGTAGCCGGGGAAGATTGGACGGTCTTTCTTGTCGAATGCCGTATAGTTGTCGTACTCTTCCGGCCCGAACTTGAACGGCAGATCGTCCATGCTGCAAATCTGGCTGGCATCACCCATGTCGCGATAATTGAACTGATCCTGCGGCTTCTTATTTCCGCCGAAGATGATCTTTGCAGTCAGTGTGTTTGTAGTGTCATTGACGGTCATTCCGGCCACATCGGCCAGGATCTCACGAGCGATGAAGTCAGCCTTACGGGCATTGAAGACCGCCTCCGTAGCGATGACATCGTTGTCGCAATACTCAGCGACCTTCTGCCACATGCTCTCCGGAACGGGCTGATCCCACGGAAGACCAAGCTCCTGATGGTGGATGCCGAGTTCGATCTCCCATTTCTTCAAGCTCTGCTTCTTCGAGCAGAAGTCATAAACATCCGTGTAAGAGACATTATAGGCTTCACCAAAGAAGCAGTTATTGCTCTTGGATTTCTTCTCGCTGCCGATGATCCGCTGAGACAGGTTGTAAAGCTGCTCGTTGGTATAGCCCATCAGGCGAGCATAGAGAATGTGATTATCGTACCGCCGGCAGTTGAAGCCGATGAGTCGAAACTTCATCAAGCCCTCAATGTCCTCAGAAGTCGGGTTGATCATCCGAACCACAGGCTGCGCGCTTCCTGCGAACTTCCAGTTCACAAGGAAAAGGTTCGGGAATACCTCAACATCATAGAAGACGAGATCGGCGGTTTCGTTCTTAGCCGCGGGGGCAGCATCAGCAGATTTGAACGGCATCTTATTGACCAGTTTGATGCAATACTCTGCCTGATTGGTGCTGTTGGCGGCAAAGGCCAGAACGGCGTTGCGCATATCAGTGACATCGTAAACCATGCCGCTTTCATACGCATCCGTCAGAATCTTGTGGATAAAGTCGATACTGGGCTTAGTTGCGGGGTGGATCTCCTTGTTGAGATTTCTCTTGATTTGAACCCTAAGCCCTTTCTCGCTCTGAACCACCTTGTTGTTTACCATGCTGCTTTCTCCTTTCAATGGTAACCCAGAGCTTATGGTTGCAATAGGTAGGTTGTTAAACTTAGTGAGTTTCCGGCGCAGCGAGCTTTTTCCAGTGAAGACCTTCACCTCAATATGGTCATCATAGATACGGCTCAGCTTTGTTGGGTCGCCGGTGTAAATATAATGCAGATGGATGCCCTGACCGCCCTTACTGACCTCAGCATAGGTCGGAGGCCACTTACTCGCCTCTGCCAGGTTCAGATCAAAGCACTTGTTGCCATTCTCGTCCGGAATATCAAAGTCGATGACGATATGGTTTTCAGGCACCTTGACATAGTGGAGCTTTGAGGTA
>CALDMA010000225.1 GCA_937915075.1 uncultured Oscillospiraceae bacterium | reverse complement strand
TGTCGATGACGATGAGCCCAGTGCCGGGATGCTCTTTCAGGAACTGTTCAATCTGATCTACCAGTCCATTGTGAAGCTGCTGAGACATCACGGCGAAGTGCAGCGTGGGCGGTGCGTCCTCTGTGAGATCAAAGAGACGGCTTTGGATGCGGGGGAAGCTGTCCTCCAGACAGAGATACAGCACCTCGCACTGGCGTGTGTCGAATGTCCAGAGCGGTTTGCCCTGTGCGACACAGAGGCACACCCACAGCGCCAGCCACGATTTGCCGATCTTTGGTGCGCCTGCCAGCAGGTGCAGTCCTTGCGGAAGCAGATCGGTTACGACAAATTGGAGCGGTTCGTAGGCGGTGCTTTGCAGCGTGTCCGCGTCGATGGTTTGCAGTCGTTTGATTTGGGACATAGAAAACCTCCTGATAAAAAGATAAGGGCAGAGACCCCGTCGCAGCCGAGGCTCTAACCCTTTCACTTGATTATTCTGTGATTTTTGATAAAATGAGAATATCGCAAGACAGACACGAAATGGATATGGGACAGGAGGGGAGCTTTTGAGGATAGGAATGGATCAGTACAACACATTTGACACCATGTCCATGGACTGCTGGGAGGACCGTGTGTATTACGAGGGAAGGGAATTTCCAGCAGGATACTTTGCTGCAGAGGTCCTGAATTTTGCCGGGGTGATCCACGATCCGCTCTTGGATCGTATCACGATGCTGACAGAGCTTGTGGATGACCTGAGTACGGCTGAAAAGTCCAAGAGGCAAGACATCGCAGTACAACTGAGACCGCTGATGCATGACACGGCTTCATGGATATACACTTGTCCGCCGTTTTGTTATTCCGACAGGAAGAACGGGTATGAGGAACTTGAATACGCTTTGAGTGCAGATAGACTTGAACAGGACTACGATGAAGAGCCAGGACACCTTCCGTACTTGGCACTTTCCTATTGTGAACCGATTCTGAGGATTCTGGTGGCGATCTATAATTTCTGCTTGCTTATTCGTGTATTTGAGAGGAAATATCTCCGTGGATTGGAACAGCGTACAGCGAGTTCTTTTTCAAAGGCAGCGCATGAATGCTTCGACGAGGACGATAGTTTTTTGCTCATGCTGGAGCAGATGCCCTTTGGCAGCGTAGAGGAATTTTTCTCTTATTCGAGAATTGTTACAGGGTTTGCTTACTTCCAAGATGAGAACGACAAGGATAAATGGAAAATGGCACAGCGCGTGATTTGTAAGCGCGTTATTGACTTTTATGTGTTTGACCTGATGAACGGATTGCAGCACGGTCATGCACCCAGCCAATGTCTTGGATGTGGAAGATATTTTCTGTCCACCAACGGACACATTCCAAAATACTGCGACGGCATCGCCCCGCAGGATAGTCGATACACCTGCCGACAGTACGGCGCGATGATGCGGCAGAAGGAGCAGAACAAACAGCACCCTGTCTACCGCCTGTTCAATACCCGCACCGGCACCATCCGCAAGCATCACCAGAGAGAAAAAATTTCTGATGAGCTGCGGCATGAGGCGCTCTACTTGGTGGAGAGCTATCGGGACAAGGCACTGATGGACAACGATTATGCCGCCGATGGTTATTTGCGGGACATGGAGTTGAACAACATTTATGCTGCAGCAGAAAAGCGGCTGAAGTGAGAAAGGGGGCCGTTCCCGTGTCAAGGAATATGTACACCGTCGCCGGGGACTGCCCCTGCAACGAGGAACTGGCTTTGCGGATACAAACCGGAGACAAGAAAGCCGCGGAACTGATTATCTCACAGAACGAAGGCTACATTACCAAGCTGGCACGGGAGTATACACCTTGGTGTGAGCTGGAGGACTTGAAGCATGAGGGAGCGTTGGCGTTGCTGGATGCGGCGGGTCGCTTTGATCCCGCCTACGGAACGAAGCTGCTGACCTATACGACACCCGTGATAGAAGCGGCGATGATGGACTACGCCGCACAATATTCTTCCGCTCTGTCCATTCCCATCAGTCGGTACAATCAACTGCGTAAGGTAGCGCACCTCTGCGTCGAGATTCAAGACACGTCCGATACCGAGTTGGTCAGGGCGGTGTGCGAAGAACTGAATGTATCTGCCAAGGTAGCTGGGGCGTTGATAAAAGAATACCGGACGCTGTTTTGCGTCCGGCAGTTAGGTGACGATATGTTCTCCGTCAGCTGCGGCGGTGATCCTGCCGTGGCCTATGACCACCTCATGCGCCGAACACTTTTGCGTCAACGGATGGAGGAGGTACTGACACCCAGAGAGTTGAACTTGGTGTGCAGTTACCACGGAATCGGTCAGCCGGATGGTAAGGGAATGACCTTTCAAGAACTGGCCATCCGGTTCAACTACAACGACCCCAGCGGTGCAGAGAAGGCGTACAAGACCGCAATGCGCAAATTGAAAAATGACAACCTTGCATAAAGCATGACAAGAACAACAGCGGTGCGAGTGCAATCAGAAATCTACAACATAGGAAAGCCCTGTGCTGCGTATTGAGCGCGGCACAGGGCTTTTCTCGTTTCTGGTGGTTTTGGGCGGCATATTCGATGCCCTGTACACAGGGCGCACCTTTGCGCTTCACGGAATCGGGTGATAACCAGCCAAACAGCAAAGGATCACACGAAGCCGCGCACCGGTTGCACGATACCGCAAATCACGGAATGATGCAATCCATACGCGCAGACGGCAGATGCTTCGCGAGTCCGGCAAGCATTGATTTTTCCTGCCTAATTTCAAGCTCTTCTACCCGAAAGCCTCTGTAAATCCGGTTCGTTTGGAAAGTGTTTATGGTTTCATTTGAAAAAGCGTTTTGACAATCGGAGGTAGAAAATATCTACCCCCATTCCTAACTGATGGGATGGATTAAAATTATGTGCAATTTAGGGTCGAAAATCCAAGATTATTTCGCCTGAGAATGGCACAAAAAGGTGAGGTTATATAATTTTCACGTCTCTGCACGAACGTGGTTTATCTGGCAGATAAATGCCATTTTCAACTCATTCTCTGTTGGATCGTTCTAACTCTAAAAGAGCCTTCTTCATTTCCAGTCCGCCGCCATAGCCGGCAAGCGATCCGCTTGCCCCAATAACGCGGTGACAGGGGATGACTATAAAAATGGGATTTGCATGATTTGCCATACCAACTGCCCGGAATGCTTTCGGGCATCCAATGGCTTCTGCGATGTCCTTATAGCTGCGTGTTTCGCCGTAGGGAATCTCCCGCAGTGCCGCCCAAACTGCTTCCTGAAACGGCGTGCCGTGCAGCCGATACGGAAAATCAAACACTTTGCGCGTCCCTGCAAAATATTCGTCCAACTGCCGGA
>CALDMA010000224.1 GCA_937915075.1 uncultured Oscillospiraceae bacterium | reverse complement strand
GGCGGTCGCACAGGCGGCGGGCATTCTGCGCCGCGGCGGACTTCTGGCCATCCCGACGGAGACGGTCTACGGTCTCGGCGCGAACGGCCTGGACGAGACCGCCGTGCTGCACATTTTCGAGGCCAAGGGCCGCCCGCAGGACAACCCGCTCATTCTGCACATCCCCGACGCGAGCTGGCTCGCGCGCTGCTGCACCGACGTGCCGGAGACGGCCTACCGCCTTGCCGGGCGCTTCTGGCCCGGGCCGCTGACGATGATCCTGCCGAAGGCGGACTGCGTGCCGCTCGTCACCACCGGCGGGCTGGACACCGTCGGGATGCGCTGCCCCGATCACGCGGTGACGCGCGCGATCATCGCCGCCGCGGGCGTTCCGGTCGCTGCGCCGAGCGCCAACACCTCGGGCCGCCCGAGCTGCACGACCGCCGCGCACGTCCGCGAGGACATGGACGGCAGGATCGACGGCGTGGTGGACGGCGGGCCCTGCCGCGTGGGCGTGGAATCGACCATCATCGACCTGACCTGTACGCCGCCGCGCCTGCTGCGCCCGGGCGGGCTGCCGCTCGAGGAGCTGCGCGCCGTGCTCGGCGAGGTGGCGGTGGATAAGGCGGTCACACAGCAGATGGCGGCTGGGGAGAAGCCCCGCGCGCCGGGCATGAAGTACCTCCATTACGCGCCGAAGGCGCCCGTCACGGTCATCACCGGCTCGCCCCGCGCGAGCGCGCGGCGGCTGCTCGCCGCGCTCGGCGAGCGGGACGGCGTGATCTGCTTCGACGAGTTCGCGCCGCTCTTCGCGGGACACATCGTTCACCGGCTCGGCGCGAGCGGCGACAAGCTCGCGCAGTCACAGCACGTTTTTGATGCGCTGCGCACCTTCGACGCGACCGACGTGCCCGCCATCTGGGCACAGTGCCCCGACAGCGCGGGGCTTGGCCTCGCTGTCGGCAACCGGCTGAAAAAGGCCGCTGGTTTCCACACGGAGGAGGCGGACGGCGCCTTTGTCCTCGGCATCACCGGCGGCACCGGCGCGGGCAAGACCACGCTGCTGCACGCGCTGGAAAAGCGCGGTGCGCTGGTGCTCGACTGCGACGCGGTGTACCACGAAATGCTCCGGACCGACGCGCCGCTGCGCGCCGACCTGACCGCCGCGTTCGGCGATGTGTTCGCCCCCGACGGCGGATTGGACCGGCAAAAGCTGGGCAATATAGTCTTCGGCGACGCCGGCGCGCTCGCGCGGCTCGACGCGGTCATCTTCCGTCACCTGCCCCGCGCGCTCGCGCGGCGCATGGAGGAAAGCGGCGCGCGGCTCATTGCGCTCGACGCCATCAAGCTCGTGGAGAGCGGCCTCGGCGCGATCTGCGACGTGACCGTCGCGGTCACCGCGCCGGAGGAGGTACGCGTGCGCCGCATCATGACGCGCGACGGCATCTCCGAGGACTACGCCCGCGCCCGCGTGCGCGCGCAGCGCGGCGAGGAGGCGTTCCGCGCGGACTGTGATGCGGTCTTTGAAAACAACTACCCGACTCCCACGCAGGCTGCGTTTGCCGCGGAGGAGTTTCTGGATACCATCATCAAAAAATCCAAGGAGGAATGAACCATGGCGGAGAAGAAAAAGAACGAGTGGGCGGAAAAGCTCGCTTATGCGCCCAAGAACGGCTACGAGCGCCTGAGCGCCGAGGAGGAGCGGGCGATGCACGCCTACTGCGAGGACTATAAGGATTTCCTTGACCACGGCAAGACCGAGCGGCTGTGCGTGGAGCACTGCATCGAGCTGGCGAGCGCGCGCGGCTTCGTGCCCTACGAGAAGGGCATGGCGCTCAGGACGGGCGACAAAGTCTACTATAACAACAGGGGTAAAGCAATTATGCTTGCCGTCATCGGCGAGCAGGACCTCAGCCACGGTGCGAACATCGGCGCGGCGCACACCGACGCGCCCCGCCTGGACCTCAAGCCCCGCCCACTCTATGAGGAGGCAGAGATGGCCTATCTCAAGACGCACCACTACGGCGGCATCCGCAAGTACCATTGGGTGACCATCCCGCTCGAGCTGCACGGCGTGGTCGTGCGCGGCGACGGCTCCACGGTCGCCGTCCACATTGGCGCGGACGAGGGCGACCCGCAGTTCATCATCAACGATCTGCTGCCGCACCTCGGCCGCGAGCAGGGCAAAAAGCCGCTCAACGAGGCCATCCCCAGCGAGAGCCTGAACCTGCTCGTCGGCGGCCGTCCGCTCGCGGGCGAGGACTGCTCGGACCGCTTCAAGCTCAACGTCCTCAAGCTCCTCAACGAGAAATACGGCATCGTGGAGGAGGACCTCATCTCCGCCGAGCTGGAGGTCGTGCCCGCCGGCAAGGCGCGCGACATCGGCTTCGACCGCAGCTTCATTGCCTCCTACGGCCACGATGACCGCGTGTGCGCCTACGCGGAGCTCGCAGGCATCTTCGACGCGAAAAGCCCGAAGCGCACCGCCGTGTGCATCTTCGCGGACAAGGAGGAGATCGGCTCCGAGGGCGTTTCCGGTATGCTCTCGCAGGCGTTCGACAAATTCATGGCGGACCTGTGCGAGGCGCAGGGCGTCGCGCTGCGCGACTGCCTGGCGAACTCCTTCTGCCTGAGCGCGGACGTGACCGCCGCCTACGACCCGAACTTCGCCGACGTGTACGATAAGCGCAACGCCGCCTTCGTCAACTATGGCGTGGGCCTTTGCAAGTACACCGGCGCGGGCGGCAAGTCCGGCGCCTCCGACGCCTCCGCCGAGGTCGTGGGCCGCGTGCGTAAGCTGCTCAACGACAACGGCGTGTTCTGGCAGATGGCGGAGCTCGGCAAGACCGACGCGGGCGGCGGCGGCACGGTCGCCAAGTTCATGGCGCAGCGCAACATCGACACGCTCGACGCGGGCGTTCCCGTGCTCTCCATGCACGCGCCCTACGAGACGGTCGCCAAGCTCGACTGCTATATGACCTACAAGACCATGCGCGTGATCTTTGAGCAGAATTGACGAAAAAACGGCAGGGAGACCACCCTGCCGTTGTCATGCTGTTAGGTTAATGTAAAGAATCTGTAACTTCGCTTGTTTCTGCGCGCGGGACG
Source organism: uncultured Oscillospiraceae bacterium (assembly GCA_937915075.1). Taxonomy (GTDB): domain Bacteria; phylum Bacillota; class Clostridia; order Oscillospirales; family Oscillospiraceae; genus Hominicoprocola. The sequence continues at coordinate 10,170 of CALDMA010000224.1, read as the reverse complement.
TGATACACTGCTTAGAAATACAGAAAAGGAAGTTTTGCCATGACGAAGCTCTATACCGACACCTCGGCCAATCTGCCGCTCGCGCTGCTGCGCGAGTACGATATCGCGGTCATTCCGTTTTCTTACACGGTCAACGGCGTGACGGAGGACTACAACGAGGAGACGGACTTCGACGGCAAGGCCTTCTACGACGCCATGCGCCGGGGCGCCGAGGTCAAGACCTCGATGGTCAACCCCGCAACGGCAGCGGCGTTTTTTGAGCGCGCGCTCGCGCAGGGCGACGACGTGCTCTACGTCGGTATGTCCGGCGGCATCAGCGGCACGGCGCACGCCGCGGCGCTCGCGGCGGAGGAGCTGCGCGAGAAGTATCCCGATGCAAAGATCGTGACCGTCGACACCTATGCCGCCTCGCTCGGCGAGGGCCTGCAGGTGCTCGAGGCGGCGGAGCTGCTGCGCGATGGCAGGAGCTTTGAGGAGGTCGTCGACCGCATCCTCGCGCGCCGCCCCCACATGTGCCAGTTCTTCACGGTGGACGATCTTGATTACCTCAAGCGCGGCGGGCGCATCTCCGGCGCGGCGGCGCTGGTCGGCTCGGTGCTTGGCATCAAGCCCATCCTGCGCGGCGATGAGACGGGTCACATCGTCTCCTGCGGTAAGGTGCGCGGAAATAAGAAGGCCTATGCCGAGCTGGCGGATTATTTCGACAAGCGCGCGCTGGATAAGACCGCGCGCATCGGCATCGCCCACGCGGACAACCGCGAGGGGACGGATTATCTGCTCGGCCTTCTGCGCGAAAGGGGCTTTACCGGCGAATGCCTCGAGGTCTACTACGAGCCGGTCACCGGCGCGCACGTCGGCCCCGGCACGGTGGCGCTCTTTTTCTACGGTACGGAAAAATGAACAGCAAAAGCGCCCGGGACACCCCGGGCGCTTTCTGATACGACAGGGATACCGTGGCGGAGCGGGAAAAGCGGGGAGACGAACGGGGATTCCACTCAAATTCCCCCAACAGGGGATGGCGTTTCCGCGGAAAAAGAGTATTCTTTTCGGTAGAAAAAGAAACGGAGGAAACAATATGAACCAATCGGCAACCGGAAAGCTCATAGCGCAGAAGAGAAAAGAAAAAAACCTGACGCAGGAGCAGCTGGCGCAGAGGCTTGGCGTAACCAACAAAACGATCTCAAAGTGGGAGACCGGAAAATGTATGCCGGATTATGCGGTGGTGAAGGATCTGTGTGCAGCGCTGGACATCACGATCGCGGAATTGATTGACGGCGAGCCTGCGGAGGAAAAAAGCGTCCGCACCTATGACGAAGAACAGATACTGGACCTGCTGAAGCGGACACAGGAGCTGGAAAAGCAGAAGGATCAGCTTCGCGGGGTCCTTCTGATCGTGATGGGGATCGCCCTGCAGGCGCTTTCCCATACCATAGGCGGCTCCGAGGTCAAGGACTTTTTCGCGGGACTTCTCCTCGGACTGTCGGTCGCCGAAATGCTGGCCGGCGTTTACATCGTGGCAAAGGGTATGGCGGGCAGATGATCCGCCGGGCGAGGTATGCTTTCCTCTTTTCTGCAAATCCTACCTCGTGAGAAAAGAGGAGGAGAACGCCATGACGGAACCGACAAAGCCAAACGGGAACGAGGAGCAGAGGTCTGCGCCCGAGCAGACGCCGCCCATGCAGCCCATCGTGGATATGGGAGCCGTGACCACGCGCACCGCGCGCGGCACGGTCTACTGCCTGACGGTCATCGGGCAGATCGAGGGCCACAGCCTGCTGCCCAACACCGTGAAAACGACCAAGTACGAGCACGTTCTGCCGCTGCTCGCGGCGCTCGACGAGAGCGAGGAGATCGACGGCGTGCTCTTTCTGCTCAACACCTGCGGCGGCGACGTGGAGGCGGGGCTCGCCATCGCCGAGCTGATCGCGGGCATGAGGAAGCCGACCGTTTCGCTCGTGCTCGGCGGGGGACACTCCATCGGCGTGCCGCTGGCCGTCGCGCCGAAGCGCTCGCTCATCGCGCCGAGCGCGTCCATGACCGTCCACCCCATCCGCACGAACGGCACGCTCATCGCCGCGCCGCAGACCTATCACTACTTCGACCGGCTGCAGGAGCGCATCGTGCGCTTTGTGACGAGGAACTCCGGCATATCCGAGAAAAAGCTGCTTGCACTCATGCTGGCCGCCGAGGACATGGCCGCCGACGTCGGCAGCATCCTCTACGGCGAGGAGGCGGTGGCGGACGGTCTCGTCGACCGCGTCGGCACGCTCGCCGACGCCTACGAGGAGCTTTACGCGCTCATCGCCGCATCCCGCGCGGCGGCGAAGCCGCGGCGGAGACGCGCGGCACAGGAAAAATGAAGCGAAAAGACGCCCGTCGGGCGTCTTTTTTACACTCTGTTCATCATTCGCTCTTGAAAAACGAAGGGGAAAATGGTATAGTACATAAGTTAAAATATGTCTTATTCTGCCCATTTTTACTCCCTTGCACAAAGGAGATCACGGAATGTACTTAAAAGCGCTCGAAATTCAAGGATTTAAGAGCTTCCCCGATAAAACCGTATTGAACTTCGGTGAGGATATCACCGCCATCGTCGGCCCCAACGGCAGCGGCAAGTCCAACGTGTCGGACGCCATCCGCTGGGTCATGGGCGAGCAGTCGAGCAAATCGCTGCGCGGCGCGAAGATGGAGGACGTCATCTTCGGCGGCACGGAAAAGCGCAGCCAGATGGGCTTCGCGCAGGTGACGCTCGTGCTCGACAACACCGAGCACATCTCCCCCCGGAGGGAGGAGAGCGAGGTCGCCGTCACCCGCCGGTATTACCGCAGCGGCGAGAGCGAATACTACATCAACAAGCAGAGCGTGCGCCTGCGCGACGTGAACGAGCTGTTCATGGATACCGGCATGGGCCGCGAGGGCTATTCCATCGTCGGTCAGGGCAAGATCGACGAGATATTGTCGGTCAAGAGCGCCGACCGCCGCGAGATCTTCGAGGAGGCGGCGGGCATCTCCAAGTTCCGCCACCGCAAGGAGGAGACGGAGCGCAAGCTCGAGCGCACGGAGGAAAATTTAGTGCGCATCAACGACAAGATCGCCGAGCTGGAGCTGCAGGTCGAGCCGCTGCGCTCACAGGCGGAGAAGGCGAAGAAATACCTGATCCTCCGCGACGAGCTGCGCACGCTGGAGATCTCCGTCTGGCTCGAAAACCTGGACAAGATCAAGACCGATTCCATCAAGCTCAACACCGACTATGCGCTGGCCCAGCAGGAGCTGGAGCGCGCGAACGACGCGATGGACGAATTGTATGCCGCCTCCGAGCAGTTTGCGGAGAAGGCTCACGCGAACGACATGGAGCAGGAGCGCCTGCGCGCTGAGTGCGCCGAGCTGGACGCAAAGCGCGGCGAGGAGGACGCCGCTGTGGCGGTGCTGCGCACGGGCATCGAGCACAACCGCGCGAACATCGAGCGTGTGGAAAACGACCTGCGCGACCAGTCGGACCGCGCGGAGAGCCTGACCGCGCAGATCGCCGCGAAGCACGCGCGCATCGAGGAGCTTGCCGCGCGGACGGCGGAGGTCGAGGAGGAGCTTCGAGCCTTCCTCACACAGGCGGAGGAGCTTGCCCGCACGGCCGGTGAGGCCGGCAGCGAGGTCGAGGCCCTGCGCGCGAAGGAGGCGCTGGCGGTCTCCGACGCGGCGGACTGCCGCGCGGACGTGAGCGCGATGAACGCGGGTCTTGCCGAGCTCTCCGAGCGCCGCGCGGCGCTCGAAGCGGAGAGCGAGAGCGTGGACGGTCAGCTGGCCGAGAAGCGCAGGGCCGCGTCCGCGTCCCGCCGCGCCCTTGAGGAGGCGCAGGAGGAGGCCGACGCCGTGCGCAATATCATCTCCGGCCACACCCTCAAGATGGAGGGGCGCGTCAAGCGCGAGGAGACGGCGCGGCAGAAGAGCATCGACCTCACCATGGAAAAGAACAACCTCGAATCCCGCATCCATCTTCTGAGCGAGATGGAGAAGGAGTACGAGGGCTTCAATAAGGCGGTCCGTCTCATCATGCAGGCGGCGGAGAAGAACGCGCTGCGCGGCGTACACGGACCGGTCGCCAACCTGATGACGACCGACAAGCGCTATGCCGTCGCCATCGAGATCGCCCTCGGCGCGGGGATGCAGAACGTGGTCGTGGACCGCGAGGAGGACGCCAAGAGCGCCATCGGATTCCTGAAGCAGCGCGACGGCGGCCGCGCGACCTTCCTGCCGCTGACCGCCATCCGCGGCGACGTGCTGCGCGAGGCGGGCGTCGAGCGCGAGTACGGCTATGTCGGTGTCGCGTCGCAGCTCGTGCAGTTCGATCGGAAGTACACGGAAGTTTTCAACAATCTGCTCGGCCGCACCGTCGTGGTCGAGGATATGGACTGCGGCATCGCCATCGCGAGGAAGTACGGCAGCCGCTTCCGTATCGTCACGCTCGACGGACAGGTATTGAACCGCGGCGGCAGCATGACCGGCGGCTCGGTGAGCCGCAGCGCGGGCATTTTGAGCCGCGCCAACGAGCTCAAGGAGCTCACAGCCCGGCGGGAAGCCCTGGGCGAAAAGCTCGCCGCCGCGCTGCGTGAGGCAGACGAGGCCAAGCGCGACCTGAACGCCGCACAGTACGAGCTGGATGTCGCGCGCGAGCAGCAGCGCGGCGCGGAGGACGCGGTGCTCCGTTTGACGGGCGAAAAGAAGCAGTACGATATGCTGCTCGAATCGCTCCGTGCGCGGGAGAGCGACATCGCCGCCGAGCTTGAGGGCATCACCGCGCGCACGGCGGAGCTGAAAAAGGCAGCCGCCGCCCGCGAGGAGGAGATCAAAAAGCACGAGGCCGAGGCCGCACGCTGCCGTGCGGAGAGCGAGGAAAAGCTCGCCGGTCAGAATGAACTCCAACGCGACAGCGCACACCTCGGCGACGAGATCGCCGCGCGCAAGAGCGCGCTTGCGGGCTTTACCGCCGAGCGGGAGACGACCGAACGCGCGCTGGGCGACCTCGAGACGCTCGCCCAACAGATGCGCGGCGACGAGGACGGACGCCGTGCGCTCATCGAGGACTACCGCACGAAGATCAAGGCCGCGGAGGAGGAGATCGCGCGGCATGAAGCGGTGACCGCTTCTCTGCGCGCCGACGCCGAGAAGCGCAGGACGGAGCTGGCGGAGCTGGCGGAGGCCAAGCTGGCGCTTGAGGGCGAGCGCAGCGCGAACGACCGCAGATACCGTGAGTGCAATGAGCTGGTCGTTCAGACCCAGGCCGCCGCGGGCAAGCTCGAGCAGAAGCGCGTCGCCGCCGCGATGGAGGAAAAGCAGATATTGGATAAGCTGTGGGAGAGCTACGAGCTGTCCCACTCCGCGGCGCAGGAGCAGCGCATCGAGCTGGAGAGCGTGCCGAAGGCGAGCCGGCGCATCAATGAATTGAAGCGCGAGATCAACGGCCTCGGCAATGTCAACGTTGGCGCCATCGAAGAATTTGACCGCGTGAACACGCGCTATACCTACCTCACCGGCCAGCGCGACGATGTGGAAAAGGCCAAGGAGGAGCTGCTGGGCGTCATCGAGAACATCACGAGCGAGATGACGGTCATCTTCAAGGAGCAGTTCGCCCTCATCCGCGAGAGCTTTCAGGAGACCTTCCTCGAGCTCTTCGGCGGTGGAAAGGCCACGCTTGAGCTGGAGGACGAGAACGCCGTGCTCGACTGCGGCATCGAGATCAAGGTCCAGCCGCCGGGCAAGGCGCTCAAGACGCTCTCGCTGCTCTCGGGCGGCGAGAAGGCGTTCGTTGCCATCGCGCTCTACTTCGCCATTCTCAAGGTCCACCCCACGCCGTTCTGCGTGATGGACGAGATCGAGGCGGCGCTCGACGAGCCGAACGTCATCCGCGTGGCGCACTATATGCGCCGCATCTGCGACAAGACGCAGTTCATCGTCATCACCCACCGCCGCGGCACGATGGAGGCCGCCGACGTGCTCTACGGCGTGACGATGCAGGAGCGCGGCGTGAGCAAGGTGCTGACCATCAACATGAACGACATGGCGAAAGAACTGAACATCAAGGGGTAAGACGATGGGTATTTTTGCAAGGATCAAAAAGGCGTGGTACGACAGCATCATCTGGGAGACCATCGATGAGGACTTCTACGACGAGCTGGAAGAGAGCCTGATCATGGCCGACCTCGGCGCGTCGGTCGCGGCGGACGCCGTGAAGGAACTGCGTAAGGTCGTATACGAAAAGAGCATTCAGCGCGGCGACGACGTCAAGCAGGCGCTGCGCGACATTCTCGAAAAGAAGCTTGAGGTCGGCGATACGAGCCTCGACCTCTCCACAACGCCGAGCGTCGTGCTCATCATCGGCGTGAACGGCGTGGGCAAGACCACGAGCATCGGAAAGCTCGCCAGCCGCTATAAAAAGCAGGGCAAGCGCGTTCTGCTGTGCGCGGCGGATACCTTCCGCGCGGCGGCGGCGGACCAGCTCGAGATCTGGGCGGACCGCGCGGGCGTGGAGATCGTGCGCAGCCGCGAGGGCGCTGACCCCGGCGCGGTGCTGTTCGACTCCCTGCAGGCGGCGAAGGCGAGAAATGTGGACGTCGTGTTCTGCGACACGGCGGGCCGCCTGCACAACAAGGCCAATTTGATGCAGGAGCTCTCGAAGCTCCGCAAGATCATCGACCGTGAAACGCCGGACGCCGCCAAGGAGACGCTGCTCGTGCTCGACGCGACCACAGGGCAGAACGGCCTGCAGCAGGCGAAGGTGTTCCGCGAGACGGCGGGCCTGACCGGCATCATCCTCACGAAGCTGGACGGCACGGCCAAGGGCGGCATCTGCGTCGCCATCGCGCAGGAGCTCGGCGTACCGGTGAAGTTCGTCGGCCTCGGCGAGGGCATCGACGACCTGCAGCCCTTTGACGCGAAGGAGTATGTCAACGCGCTCATCTGAGCGGAGCGACCGGACAGGGAGATACGGCATGGAAGTCACAAACATCTGCCCCTACTGCGGAAAGGAAATGCGCGAGGGGGCGCTCCCCGCGTACAAGTACGCGCTTCGCTGGTGTCCGGGCGATGAGCGCGGCGGCATCGAGGAGGGAAAGGGCGTTCGGCTGAGCAGAACGCCTGTACTCGAAAGCGTCTATGCGCCCGCGCGTTACTGCGAGAGCTGCCGCGTGGTGATCGTTCCCGTGCCGGAGATCGAGACCTTTTCGGACAAGGCCGGCAAATGGCTGGATAAAACGCTCGGCTCGCTCGGTGACCGGATAGACCGCGCGGCGGAGTGCCGCGAGGAGGAAAAGACCGCGCGGGAGAGAGAAGAAAAACGGAACAAGGACCCGTGGGAGGTATAGCATGAAGCTGGTATTGGCAACGCAGAACCCTAAGAAATTAAAGGAAATGAACGAGATCCTGAGCCATCTCGGCGTGGAGGTCGTGAGCGAGGCGGAGCTGGGCGTGAGGATCGAGGTCGAGGAGACCGGCGAGACCTTCACCGACAATGCCCGCCTGAAGGCCATGGCGGTGATGCGGGCCACCGGCCTGCCCGCCGTGGCGGACGACTCCGGTCTCTGCGTGGACGCGCTCAACGGCGGCCCCGGCGTGTACAGCGCGCGCTTCGGCGGCGAGGGACTGGACGACAAGGGCCGCTACACGCTGCTCCTCGAGATGCTGCGCGGGCAGACCGACCGCGCCGCGCACTTCCACACCTCCATTGTCTGCGCGTTCCCGAACGGCGACGAGCTGGTATGCGAGGGCGAGCGCCCGGGAACCATCGCGTTCGCGCCGATGGGCGAGGGCGGCTTCGGCTACGACCCCGTATTCTTTGTGCCCGAGCTGCGCAAGACCTTCGGCCAGCTCACGGCGGAGGAAAAGGCGTCCGTCTCGCACCGCGGGAAGGCGCTGCGCGCCTTTGCCGCGGCACTCGACGACTATCTGAAAGGAAACGAATAAATGGAACTGACCGGAAAGCAGCGCGCCCAGCTGCGCGCCATGGCGAATGAGCTGGAGCCCATCGTCCACATCGGCAAGGACGGCATCGGCGAGAATCTCGTCAAGCAGGCGAACGACGCGCTCGAGGCGCGCGAGCTCATCAAGTGCCGCGTGCTCGACAACAGTATGCTCACAGCCCGCGAGGCCTGCGACGAGCTCAGCCGCCTCACCCGCTCCGAGCAGGTGCAGGTCATCGGCACGAAATTCGTGCTCTACCGCGAGACGCACGCCAAGCCCAAGGAAAAGCGCATCGCGCTCGTGAAGGATAAGAAGAAAAAGACCGTCTGAACAGGACGATAAAGAGGGATTTTCATTGAAGATCGGAATTTACGGCGGCAGCTTCAATCCGCCGCATCTGGGGCATCAGAACGCCGCCGTCGAGGCGGCGGAGAAGTGCGCGCTGGATAAGCTCCTGCTCATTCCGGCGGGCATCCCGCCGCACAAGGTGATGGAGCAGGGGAGTCCCGCGAACGGACACCGCCTCGCCATGACGCGGCTCATGGGCGGACAGGCCGCGCTTCAAAGCGGCGTCGAGGTCGAGGTGCTCGACCTCGAGATGGCGCGCGAGGGCAAGAGCTATACCGTCGATACGCTCCGCGCCCTGCGCCGGCAATACCCCGACGACGAGCTGCTGCTCTTTATGGGGACGGATATGTTCTTCTCCTTTGAGAGCTGGCGCGCGCCGGAGGAGATCGCGGAGCTTGCGAAGATCGTTGCCTTTTACCGCAACGAGGACGACAGCGCCGCGGCCTTTGCCGCGCAGGCGGAAAAGCTCCGCGCACGCTTCGGCGGCAGCTTTGAAACGCTCGCGCTCGACCGCGTGATCGAGGTCTCCTCGACCGCGCTGCGCGCGGGCATGGCGAGCGGCGCGAGCGAAGCGATGCTCGAGCCGCAGGTCTACGGCTATATCCTGCGCGAGCATTTATACGGAACTGATCTTGATCTCAAGCGTCTGACGGTACAGCAGCTCCGTCCCATCGCATTGAGCTATCTCAAGGCCAAGCGCTGCGCCCATGTGCTCGGCACGGCGGCGACGGCGGTGAAGCTGGCGGAGAAATACGGCGCGGACGTCCACCGTGCGGAGGTCGCGGGACTGCTGCACGACTGCACGAAAAAGCTCTCGATGCCGGAGCAGCTCGCGCTGTGCGAGAAGTACGGCATCGCGCTCGACGAGCTGGAAAAAAAGGCGCTCAAGCTGCTCCACGCCAAGACCGGCGCGGCGCTCGCGCGGGACGTGTTCGGCGTGGACGATGAAATTTATAATGCGATCCTCTGGCACACGACGGGAAAGCCGGACATGACGGTGCTGGAAAAGGTCATTTACCTCGCGGACTTCATCGAGCCGACGCGCGATTTTCCGGGCGTGGACGCGCTGCGGAGGACCGTGTGGGAGGATCTGGACCGTGGGCTTCTGATGGGCCTTGAAATGACGGTCGAGGAAATGGAGGAGATGGGGAACCCCATCCACGTCAACACCTTGGCGGCACGCGATTATCTGAAAGGAAAGACAAATGAAGGGAAAGCGGGAAGCGGACAACAACTTTAACTTCAATTTCAAATCGGAAAAGCTCGACGAGCTGCGCTCCCGCGTGGACGCGGCCTTTGACGAGCACGGCGACGAGGCGTGGGAGCAGATCAAGGGCATTTTCACCCACCCCAAAAGGCTGCTCGTCGCCGCGCTGGCGGCGGTGCTGCTCGTCGGCGTGATCACCGTCGGCGGCTATCTATTGAAGATCCGTGCGCCGGAGCTGCCGAACCGGGACAGCGACACGCAGGACCCCGGTCAGACCGACACCGACCTGGATTACGGCGACGGCGTGCGCCCGCGCGTGAGCGGCGAGCGGAAAAGCAAGGACTTCTATACGGTCCTTGTGCTTGGCCGTGACACGGGCGGAGGCGGCAACACCGACACGATGCTGCTCGCGAGCTACGACGTGACGAACCAGAAGGCGACGGTCATGTCCATCCCGCGCGACACGATGGTGAATGTCCCGTGGGACGTGAAGAAGATCAACTCCGTCTACAACTACTACGGCGGAGGCGATAAGGGCATCAAGGCGCTTTATAAGGAGATCTCCCAGCTCGTCGGCTTTGAGCCGGACTATCAGGTGGTCGTGGAGTGGGAGGCCGTCGGCGCGATCGTGGAGGCCATCGGCGGCGTGTACTTCGACGTGCCCG
>CALDMA010000223.1 GCA_937915075.1 uncultured Oscillospiraceae bacterium | reverse complement strand
GTAGAAGCGGCGAGGCGTCTTACCGTTATCCCAACCGAGTTTTGTGCGAATGATGTGCATCAGCATTCGGTTGCTCACGGTTGTCCACTTTTTCTGTCCCTTTAGATCCTCTGCGGTTCTTCCGGACATAAAGGGAACAGCGCATGGATCGTCCTTATTACACGCCTGAATAGCCAGAGTAGTGCCTTCGGAGCTGATCAGGAGCCGAACATTCTCGGGGTATCCGAGTTCTGCCGCACTCAGATTGTTGAAGCGAATAGACGACTGCGCAATGCGCGCCTCTGCTGCACTAAATGTACGCAGCGTAGGATTTACAACGCGAAAGTCAGAAAGGCAAGCGTTCATAGATCAATATCCTCCTTGAACTGAATTGGGTGGAGTTCAGCTAGAACTCCTTCACCCGTAACATCTTCCAAAATAACGGCCTCACGATCGGGCATAGAAACTCTGTTCTTGACTTCTCGCCAATCCTCTTTGGAAACCAACGGCGTGTGAACGTCCCTCACTCGAAACCGCTCTGCCTGACCTAAATTGCGCACACGCTTATGAGCGAACAGATCTACACAAATGCTCTTTTGCATGATGATATCGCCACAGTAGCGGTCATTGCCAAGGATATAGGTCACAGACGATACCGTCCAATGAGATTTCCCGGTTGGAGAGGGAATCCCCTCTGACGTCAAGATCTTCGCAATTTCGTATGGCGTTTTCCCTCCAAGATAGAATGCAAAGATGCGAATAACCACGCCAGCTTCATCTTCATCCACAATCAGCTTATTGTCTTCGAGCTGATAGCCATAGGGTTTGACTAACTTCGGAATTCCCTTTGCAAAGCGCTGTCGAATGCCCCATGCCACGCTGATGGACTTATTGACGCTCTCGTCCTGCGCAAATGCCGCAAGAACGGTGAGAAGCAATTCGCCGTTTTGAGAGAGTGTGTTGATGTTCTCCGTCTCGAAGTAGATAGAGACTGGCGGAGACAGGGATCTCAGCATACGGGCGTATTTGATGCAGTCAACGACATTACGAGCAAATCGGGAGACAGACTTCGTGATGATCATGTCGATCTTTCCTGCTTGGCAATCGTCAATCATCTGGTTGAATTCCTTGCGGTTTTTCACGGAAGTCGCCGAAATTCCCTCATCCGCATAAATCCGAACCAACACCCAGTTTGGATGCTTTGCAATACACTCGGAGTAGTATTGCTGTTGGATCTCAAAACTTTCCGCTTGCATTTCGGACATGGTACTGACACGGCAATATGGCGCTACCCTCAGCTCAACATCTTCGGAGTTCTGAGGCTGCATATCCTCGCGAGCTGGCATCCGTTCTACTGCTTGCCCCTCTTGGAACGCGTCACGAATCCTTTGCTTTCGATCTTCATTTTTTGTTTCGCGAGCCAAATACAGGACCTCCTTCTGTGCGATATCTAGAGTAGAAGGCGTAAACAGGCGGAATCAGTTCAGCACGACCAGAAGGCGTGTAGACCGAAAGTCCGGCGCTCTCGAATTTGCGCCCAACTTCGAGAATGGCCTCTCCCCGGGCCAGGCGTGACAAATTCTTTACCAGCACACATTCGTAGAGGCCATGCCGCCTATCCCGAGCCAGTGTCTTGATGCTTTGCCGGTTCCCATCATTGCCATACTCAAAAGCAGGGAGCTCTGCCACGACCTCTAAGCCGAGGCCTTTTGCGGCTGCGCGGAGTCCAGCCAGCTGTGCTTGCATGAGGCTGTTATTTACCTCCGAAGCTGGTCCGCCAATTCTTGCGTATATAATGCAGCGTTTCATCGTGCTTTTCCCTCCGACTCAAACTTATGCACCAACCGATAAAATGTCGATGCACTGACCCCCAACTGTTTATAGCACTCGACAGCCGTGATTTCTCCTTGCTTCCACTTGGGGTAATAGATATCCCAGTCCTTTACAGAACACTTTGGCCGCCCAAATTTGACACCCTTCAGATGCGCGGCGGCTATACCTTCTGCCTGTGCTTTCGACTTGGTATCAACTTCCAGCTGAGCGCCGAAAGAAAGCACAGCGAGGACAATATCCGTGATCACACTACCGAGCAGATCTTTGTATCGGGTCGTATCCAGAATGGGCGTGTCCAGAACGACGATGTCCACACCAAGCGTTTTGGTAAGATATTCCCACTCGGCACGGATTCCGGAGTAATTACGGCCAAAGCGATCAATGCTTTTAACGACCAGGATGTCACCACTACGCAAAATACTATTTCGTAGCGACATGTAATTTGTTCGCTCAAAACTGCGCCCACTCTGCTTATCCACATAGATATCACGTTCTTCAATGCCGTACTCGAGCAATTCAAGGACCTGACGATCCTCATTTTGCTCGGCTGTGGATACACGAGCATATCCAAAATTTCTTATTGCTCATGGACTTACTCCTTTGACCGGAACATACCCATGACACCGCCGAGATCCGCGAGATCATCAGCCGCTAGTGTTGGACTCTCCGGCTTCGCGGGCGTGGGTTGTGATACAGCTTGGAGTTCTCCGCTTGCGACCATTTCACGAACAACATCTTTGACGATGCTTGCCACCCATTCGCGGCCAAACTCGTTGGCCGCTTCTGGGCAGCTTGTGTAGTGCAGGAGCGCATTGACGACTAATTCGGACATGCTGCGTGGTCGTTGCCGCAAAATATCGAGTGCGCGCCGGTGCCGAAAGTCCATTTCATTGAACTGGAGCACAACACGAGGCTTACTATTACTGGCCATTCGACGCTACCTCACTCTGATAGAGGAGTTCATAGCCGCGTGCATTGGCATGAATATCTTCGATGAAAATGGGAAATGCTACTTTATTCGCCCTCTCAATCATTCCCCGCAGGAGAAGGGAGCCACCACCGGCAAACACGCATTTGCTGGTCGTTACATCGATTCCACGCTCACGCAGGAAGTTATAGAACTCCGAAAGGAACTCTCCTGTCATGCTGCGAATCAGCTGTTGCACTTCACCAGGAAGGACAGTAGGCTGATTGCGAATGACTTCATCAATATCGCAGTCCTCCAAGATCCGGGCATAGAGCGCATTGCACTTGCTCGTAATGCTGTTGTAGAGGGTGATGACCCCTTTTTCAAAACTTTCGACCACCGCCAGGTCAGGACGTCCATTACGCAGCTTGAGAACGTCAATGGTAAAGCCGCCGATGTCGATGATGTAGGCAACCGAATAGGTCTTGAGCGTACTGTACTGTGTTACAGCGGCTGCGAATGCCTGAGGATAGCTGAGAACTTTGTTGATGCGGATCGAGTAGTATTTTCCATTGTACTCGAAGTCAATGGCCTCTCGGCGCCGCAGAAAGTATTGCTCAAAGCGACTGTGCAGCTGCTCATAGTGCGCCGGGGGCAATCCAATCAGGAGCGTGATGTCAATCGGATCCAGCGTTTCAGCTGCCTTGCGCCGCTCCAGTTCCTTGGCGATAGCGAAGAGAGTCAGGACATAGAACCGCTCGTCTTCGGTTTTGTCGCGCAGATAAGAAATGCGCTGTTCTGTCAGCGTATAATAGCGTCCATTCCAGCAGATATAGTCCGTTTTGAAGCCTTGCAGCCCTTCAGACGAAATCAGGCCGGAGGTAAAAAGCGTGTTCGGGGTTTTGATCGATTTATTGCCGTGATCGACAGAGATAATCATGGATTGGAACCTCCTCATTTCGTTTAATAAAGTGCGTGTGATGTCGCACTCGAAGCATCTAAAAGAAATTACGCATAGTGTTCTCATAGAACAACAACTACACTAAATGTTTTCCATTTAGGCATTTATGCCCAGTCTTTCAGAAGATCGTGGAGCTTTTTGAGCGCACCGTTGACAGATTTCAGCGCTGCGTTCATATGGCACCCTTCCTGACGGGCGATCTCACGGATCGTCATGTTCTCCATCAGCATGTGGATCCTGCGCTGCTGGATCGGGGTGAGTTGCGCGATCGCTGCATACAGCGCAGCGACCTGCTCATCCCACAGCAATGTATCTTCCATCGGGTTCTGCTCATAAGACTTCGGCATTTCGAAAATATCCTCGATTGGTGTCCAATCACGGTGATACACTTCTTTGCGGTGGACGCGCTGTGTTTCATTCTGAAGAGCGCGCCATTCTTCATACAACTCATCGCTGACGGGAATTTCCTGATAAATGCCATAGTAGTCTTTGATTCTGATAGTTTTCATTTTTACCTCCAAGTCGTTTCGTTTGCGGATGCGGACGAACGACTTGAAGGCGGGCCACGAGCCCGATTGCCAGTGCCGGACATGGATCATGCTCCCAGTCAAGGCAACAAAAAAGCCGGCCACTCTCATGCGAGAATGGTCGGCGATTTGTTCCAGTATTGGCTGTCGCACGCAGGGATCAAAAAAGCCTCTCGGGGGAAATTCCCCGAGAGGCTATAGGTGCTTCAGCATAATCCATTATAAGGGGTGACTCTCTACACTACAATTTCGCTTGGCTTCCAATCTCCTCTCTATTTTCCATCATTTTATCTCTCATTTGACTCTCATGAGACTCCCACCTGACTCCCATTGTTCTGGAGATGTTCCTTGATGATCAGGTCAGGGATGACAACACACCAGAGGTTTGCGGCGAACGCTCGAATCGCTGGCTTGATGTGACGATAGTAGGTAGACGAGGACATACCTAGATTCAGGAAGGCATCCTCATTGGAGGTGCAGTAGACATCAAAGTAGCGGGCTTGCAGGATGCTATAGTAGGTGCCGCCGTTCGGCGGGGTGTCCTTCACTAATACCAATGCCTCTTCCATAACGGAAAGCAGCTCCATGCAGTGCCCCATCTCCGCCAAACGGTCCGAAATGCGTTTGCGGTCGGTGTCGCGATCATAGTCGATGGCTAAATTGATGAAGTCTGAGATGGATTGCCGCCGGCTCTCATAGCACTCTTCCTCAAATTCGTCGATTCTTGCGGCTGTCCGTCTAACGGTGGGCCCATAGATTTGGAGCAATGCCATCGTCTTTTCAATATCTTCCTCGGTCAGCGTGCTGGTAATGTCAAATGATTTCAGGTAGTTTTGGAATTTGCTCATGATCCGTCCTTTCTGCCAGACCTGGTTACTCAAAGAAGTTGAACGAGCCAATCACTTTGGCGTAGGCCTTGGACTTGCTATGGAGAATGCGCTTTTCGCCATCCTCCTTGATTTTTCGGTCTTTCAGGTAGAGATAAATAGCAAAAGCTCCGTCTTCTTTCACGATGATGAGGTCTCCATCATTGATGGTGGCGCTACGCTGGCAGAGAAGAATGCTGCCGGTGGAGATGCCATACTCATGGTAGCGATGGCCATCGGCCATAATGCAGAAGCACTTCTCATTTTCCATATTGGCGAAGCCTGTGATAAGGATATCACCCTTGCTGTTGCCCAAGACTGTATGCTTGTCCCGGAATTCCTCAACTTTGGTTATCAAAATCAATCCCTCCTTAGTGGTACATAACAGATGGCATTTTATATTCGATCTCGTGATGTGTCGGCATTTTCAATCCAAAGGTAAGTGCCGCGAAATTGATTATACCAAGCCCATAGCGATGGCGGATATCTTCCACGGTGCGTTCTAAAGTTAAACGCTTATGATGCTTCTCAAAGTCAGACCAGAGATCGAGCTGAATTGGTGTATCCGAAGGAATCAGGTCGATCGCGCTTATCGTCAGAGATCGAACATCCGCAGTCCATGGATAACGCCGACAGAACAGATCAAAACCAGCCGCAGCAATCTCTGTATAACTTTGAGTTGGGAATTCCAGCTTCCCCTGATACTCTCTCTGAGACAGTGTATTGTCGTGAACGCTGATGCGGACTCGCGTGGCAGCCAGTTTGCTTTTCCGCAGCTTTACTCCCACTTCCTGTGAGAGCTCCATCAGAACATGTCGAACCTCTTCATTTGTACGCAGGTCTGCCGTGCAGGTGATTCCATGCCCCACGCTCTTGATGGGGATTTCATAGTCGCATGGCATAACGCGCGATTGATCCAGGCCATTGGCAAACACCCACAGCTTTTCACCATTGACGCCAAGCCGGCGAATTAGCATCGCCCGATCCGCTTGGGCCAGATCTCCGATGGTACGGATCCCGTAGAGCCGAAGCTTTTCCGCCGTTGCTCGCCCCACATAGAGCAGGTCTGAAACAGGGAGCGGCCAGATCTGATCTTTGAAGGATTCCCGCGTTATGACAGTCACGGCATCTGGCTTTTTCATGTCTGAGCCGAGTTTCGCGAAAATCTTATTGAAGCTGACGCCAATGGAAACGGTGAGTCCGACTTCTTCTTTCACAGTAGTCCGAATCTCGTTGGCGATTTCAAGCGGAGTTTTCTGCTGGAGAAGCGGAGACCCGGTCAGTTCGATCCAACTCTCATCAATGCCAAATGACTCGACTTCCGGAGAGTATCGCAAATAGATAGAGCGGACAATTTTGGAAAATTTCAGATATTGATCCATGTGCGGCTCTACAATTGTTAGTTGCGGACACTTTCGCCTCGCCTCCCAAATCACTTCACCTGTCTTCACCCCACATTGTTTTGCCAATTGATTCTTCGCAAGAACGATCCCATGTCGATCCTCTGTGCTGCCGCAAACCGCAATGTACTTTCCGCGCAATTCCGGATGCAGCATACATTCAATACTCGCATAGCAATTGTTGAGATCACTATGCAATACAATTCGGCCTTCCATATTCGGCATACCTCCTGCCCATAGCCTTTAAGAATCAGTTCCATCAAGTTCCTAAAAGTTCCTATTGACAAGTTCCAGTTTGCAGAATATAATGTGCCTAAAGTTCCGATTGAGTTCTATTAAGTTCCAATAAGTTCTAACAACAAAATAGCAGGTCAGGAAAGGGTTTGTCAATAGAACTTTCAAAAACTTTCCAAAGCTGCGAGAGGAGACGGTTATGAAGACGACTGGTGAAAAGATTCGAGAGAGCCGCACGCATCTGGGCCTTACGCAAACAGAACTGGCTGATAAGATTGGTGTCACGCTGCGCACGATTACCAAATACGAAAAGCAAGGTGTAATGCCTCGCGGTGTAAATCTTCAGAGGTTGGCGGAGGTGCTGGGTGTTTCCACGGCATATCTAAGCAATGATGAGATCGTAGATCCCAACTATGGACTTGAAGAGGCACCATACATTGAGAGTGCAAGAGCAGCCTATGGCCGTAAGGGAGCAACTGATGTTGAGCAGCTGCTGACACAAACGCGTGCTCTCTTTGCCGGTGGCGATGTCCCCGAGCAGGATAAGGAGCTTTTCTTCCAAGCAGTCGCTGAGGCGTATTTTGCAAATAAGCAGCGAGCCAGCGAGAAGTTCACCCGTAAAGACTACAAAAAGTAAGCAGGAATATTCTGAGTGTACGGATTTTTGGACAACCCTTGTGGTACTGTCAGGCTGTATAATAGAAAACTGCTTTCTGAAGTGAGGTGAGTGGGTTGCTGCTGACGATGACGATCAAGCAGGAAGTAAGCCGATTAAAAATGAAATATCAGACAGATGACCCGTATGAGATCTGCAAGTATTTGGATATCCAGGTGATGGAGCGTCCGATGGGAAAGAGCCCCCGTTCCTGCAAGGGTTTTTTCCTGGTTTCTTCTCGGTGTAAACTGATTATGCTCAACAGCGATTTGTCTGACAGTATTCGTCGGATCATCGTTTCACACGAGTTGGGGCATGCAGTCCTCCACAGCGATTCTGCCATTAACACCTTCCATGAGTTTGCGATGTTTGAGGATACAAATCGAATGGAGTATGAGGCAAATGTGTTTGCTGCGGAGTTTATGCTCAGCGATGACACCGTCTTAGAAGCGCTGGAGATGCAAATGGACTTTTACCAGACAGCGAAGTGCTTGTATGTGCCACCGGAGCTGTTGGACTTCAAGCTCCGGATTCTACAATGCCAAGGTGTAAAAATCACAGCTCCGTATATTGCGCACGGGGATTTCCTCAAGCGCGATCTGGAGCAGCCGTTGAGTTAAGTATGCTGCCAGGTGCGGCTTATAAGGTCTATGTGTCCGTTTTTGTAGAGCATCGTTCGGATGGGACAATGCTGCCCAGGGAAATCATCTGGGAAGACGGCCAGAAATATGAAATAGACCGCGTAATCGATATTCGCCCAGCCTATGCTGCAAAAGCCGGCGGGCAAGGCGATCGTTACACCATCCAGGTCAATGGTGCAAGAACATATCTCTATTTTGAACGATCCACCAATTTAACAGGCAATACGATTGGCCGTTGGTTTGTGGAACGAAAGGTGCCGTTGAAGGATCTATTTTAGAGTCCATGACATTGGAGAAACTTGTGAGGAGGGAGAAAATGTATAGCGCTGCATTGCAGAGGTACTATAACGAGCATGAGCATTTGCCATACACCTTTTACGCTCAGCCGAAACGCTTCATTCAGTATGCGATAGAAAAGAGAGGCGAGCTTTTGGCGACAGCGTATAACTATATCGAGCCGGATGCGAAAGGCACAAGAGATTTCATTGAATATTCTTCTGCCGATTTTACTGTAACGGATTTTCATTCTGCTGACCGAGCCTGCGTGATTATGAGGCTTCCGGAACCTACCATGCCATTGCACTGTAAGATGATCGGATGCTCCATCAAGTTCGATGGCAGTTGCCCCGTATGGCGTACAGTCGAGTTGACGGAGCAGGGTAGCTTTCTCCTATGTGGATGGAATGCGGATCATACGCATATGGTAATTAGTGAGGTGTCTTCAGAGGTGGAGGAATGTACTCGCCATATGGAGGCTGAGCTTGCTTCACCAATAGTGGTTGACTTGAAACTATTTAAGCTCAAATAATGAGATCAAGGCGCTAATCCGAACGGATTAGCGCCTTTTTTGCCCAGAAAGCAGAAATAGGTATTCTGGCGAACGGATGGATCTAATGATATCCTGTCTCCGTACTTATTAGATTTCATCTCCGATACGGAGCTTCATAAGCTGTGAGCCAATTCATATTGGCACTTCTGGGCGAACAATATGTTTCGCCTCTCATTTTGCGCTTTGATTTGATTTTCAGATCAAGGCGCTCTTTTTTTGTCCAAATGCCGCTTTGGCGGGTTTGAGAAATAACAATTTGAAAGGTGGAACAAGCAAATGACAGAAAGCAAAGTATTCACGGACAACTTCAGTCGTAGCTTTACGGAGTCGGGGGATTTTTTTCAATTCCTGAGCGACCGGAAAGCCCGCAGCAAATGGATGACCGCCCCATCCAGAGAACTTCAGTTCGAACCGGTGGAACGAGGCTCCACGCTCGGGAATCTGTACATGCAGATCTATGACCACAATGGCGCCGCAGAGATTCTTGAAGACACAATGGAGAATACCAGCCTCCTGCTGAAGGTGGATGGTAAGGACTATCCGATCCGTTCCTGCGCGATCAAGACTGTTCTCGAGCGCGCACGCATCTCTGGGCATGCACTCAACAAGGTTTCCAAGACGGTATTCGCTGAGATCCTCAACTACTGCATGGGCGTCGCCTCTGGTGACAGCCTAATCAAAATCGCAGATGAGAAGGTATCGGCAGTACATGGTGGCGATCCGAAAGACTACACCGTTATGGAGATGCTGCCTCTATTTAAGGCAACGAGCGACTTTCTCAACCGCGAGTATCCCGGAAACACTTTCATGACAGCCCACTTCGATCACTCCATTGCGACAGCAATTTGGCGCCTGGATGGGCAGGCAGACAAGCTCCTCGATATATATCATAGGGAGATTGCTGCCAAAGGCTTACAAACCGAGAAAATGGTTCCTGCGCTGCGCTTTTCCACCTCCGATGTGGGTATGAGCGGCGCAAATCTCTACCCGATTTTTCTGGTTGGTGCCGAGAGCCGTATTGTTCCATTAGGGTACTCCATTCGCACCGAACACAAGAATGGTGTAGATATGCAGTATTTTGAGGAACAGCTCGGATTGGTCTACGCGCAATTTGAAAAGGCGCTGGACAAGCAAGTGCAACTAATGAACATCGAGATCCGCTATCCCGTCACAACACTCATGCGTGTCCTGAAAAGAATCAAGGCTCCGAAGAAAGCCTCCTATGAAGCTATGGACTATTTCGTAGCAATTCATGGGGACAGTCCTTGCACGGCCTATGAACTCTTCATGCAGATGAGCGATGTGATCTTCTCTGCGCAGTGTGACGGTGCCTCTGGGTTGAGGATTGCTCAGCTGGAGGAGATCGTATCTCGTGCCTTGAATGTGAACTGGCATGAGTATGATCATCCCGGTGACTTTAAGTGGTAAAAGGCGGTGATCCCCCATGAAGAATATAACCTTCGAAGGCATCAGCACCTTACAGCGTCTACACCTTTGCTGGCATATCAGAAAGCAGATTGGAAGGATACATCAACCTATCAAAGTTGAATTCAATCAGCCGATTTGCCGTAAGCAGTATTCTTCCCTCTGGTACGGCGGTCTGGTGGTATCTATCAAGGTGCGCGGGTGTGTTTTTGTCATCCACGCCTGCGGAGATATCTACGCCACACTTTACGATAAGAGTGATGGTACAGAATTACTCTATGTCAAAGATAAGAGTAACTCTGGACGTTTTGGCGTTGATGTTTTGCCATATCTGAAGACTGACCATGCCTTATATGCTGCCATGGGCGATACGCATAAACGGTATCGACTCGATATGGAACACAACAACTGGTGGGAGTGCTTTGTCTACACGCCAGACGGCGAATTCTATGACATGATGTGGGCATTAGATAGTGACCACATCTTCGAGGGAGTTGAGGTAGTACTCTCCGCTATGGATTCAGTCATGAAAGATATCACCGAAAATAAGGAGCGGATTGAATATGGAAAAGACTCGGCATTTTATTGTTGATACGCCAGTAGGACAACTCGCGATTTACGCTAAACACGATAAGACTGACTGTGCAGCAGACTACCCAGGCGTTTTCATCGACTATGTACGCAAGGATGGCGCTACAGCGATCCTGGCTTGCGTAGAATACGATTCAAACAAGGAAGCACTTCAGACTGTTGTCTACGGCAACTGTGCATCTGACGAGCCGACTGAGATCGTCGAGCACTACAATACTGATTTTGAAGAGTAAGGAGGATAGATTATGCCTAATTGGGCGTTTGGGTATGTAAATGTCACCGGTACACGGGATGGCATTAAGTCGTTCATTGAACGGTTTGTCAGCGAAGACGATCCTTCAACCATTCCAGGCAAGCGTTTCTTTGCACGGAGTTTCATCCAGTCGAAAAGGCAGGCATTCATTGATGAGGCTATGAAAGAATTCTCCGAGCCTGCCGTCGATGCCAAAGCAAGTTACTCGTTTGTCGCGTCGTTCGCATGGTCAGCATACAGTTGCTTGATCGGTGGATATCCGCAGAATTCTCCTAATGAGTGCCTGACTCTCTCAGAGGCCTGCGCAGAAGATGGCGTTTCTGTCATGATCCAGACCTCAGAGCCGGGAATATGTTTTGAGGAACACATTACCTGCGATGACACAGGGACGGTAGAGCACACCGAAAAAGATCTACTTGCTTATAAGTGTCGGCATTGCGGGGAGATAACGAGCTTTGCCTCGTTCGAGGATCCTGATGATCAGGAATGCCCAGAATGCGGCAATTGTGGGTTTGATCGCTGCGAGGAGGTGTAGGCTATGGGGCTGAACCTGAACTACACGCCAAACAGATTGGTGGACATCACAACTCTAACAGAGGATCAATGGCTCAGTTGGAGGCGAAAAGGAATTGGCGGCAGTGATGTAGCTGTTGCACTTAATTCCTCCCCATATCGCACGGCACGAGACCTTTATTATGATAAAATTGGGGTCGTCATGTCAGATGATGGGCCGGACAAAAGCATCACATTCCAGATTGGGCATTTGCTCGAAGATGTGGTAGCTCAAATCTTCGCAAAGAAGACCGGACTATCTGTGTATGAAGACCATTGGATGTACCAACACCCATTCTTTCCCTTCCTGATCGCCGATGTAGACCGTTTTGTAACACTGCCGGATGGACGCAAGGCCATCTTAGAGTGCAAAACGGGTGCGACACGTTCCTAACTGAAAAGGTTAGGCACTAAGAACATCTTAGGAGAACTGATGCTCTGATGAGTGGAATGATGGAGTAACGCCCTGAAACGCTCACACTACAAACTGCGACTGGCGGGGGGGTGTGCAACAAACCATCTGTCAGGGAGCTCGCCAAAGTCGGCTGAAAGTTACCGTAATGAACGTCTGTTCATCGAAAGCTGTCCAGAGGTGGATGGTGTAACTGATAGGCCGGGTGTCGAATTGCCATGGTGAGAATGGAAGAAATCTTCCCGACGAACTTTCGAGTGTACGGGTCTAAATGCATAACGCGTAGAAATGCGCGGGTCATATCAATGACGCACACATGGATGAGTAAAAAGCTGTTTTATGAAAGTCCATATACTGTTACAGGCAGTAAGGCGAAAGCTGCGTGCAGGCCCAGAGAAAGCACCTAAAGCAATTATTATGATAGGAGCATTGGAACGTGGAAAGCCTTGGACATGGATGCCGTTGCAGGCAAATGAAATGGTGTTGTCGAAACCGCAGAATGGATATAAGCAGCTTTACCAAGGTGATAGTAGTGGCATAGTACCTATGAAACCATGATAACAAATGGTGGAGGGATGGCCACAAGTCAAGAATACTCAGAACTGAAAGATTGATAGACGTAGCTTCGAGTATGACAAAGAAAATTGTCCTCTGCAAAGAAAGGGGATGATGCCTATGTCGATTCAGAAGAAACCGCAAGTCAAGAAAAAGATTAGATATGCCGAATATTACGACATGACAAAAACCTTTGATGCCCTATATGCAGATAGCCAGCAAGGAAAGGTGTTTACCGACCTTATGGAAATTATCGCCAGTAAAGAGAATATCAAGCTGGCATACAGGAGCATCAAAAGCAATGGTGGAAGTGATACCGCGGGAACTGATGGCAAGACAATCAAAGATGTTAAGTCATTAGACGAGCAAGTATTTGTTGAAACTATTCGGAAACGCCTGTGTTATTACAAACCCCAGTCAGTCAAGCGAGTTGAAATACCCAAGCCAGACGGAAGGACAAGACCGCTCGGAATTCCCACTATTGGGGATAGACTGGTACAGCAATGTATCCTACAGGTCTTAGAACCTATCTGTGAGGCCAAGTTCCATGAAAGAAGTAATGGGTTTCGCCCTAATAGGTCTGGAGTAGTACCCTGTAAGTGCAGTCGCAAAATCCCCAAAAATCTGTTAAACTGA
>CALDMA010000222.1 GCA_937915075.1 uncultured Oscillospiraceae bacterium | reverse complement strand
CTTTTCCTTTCGGGAGGTGTGATTTGCACATGGCAAAAAAACGATCCGATAGGCCGAGACTGCCTGCAAAGGCGGACAGAATATAACCCGTTTTTTGATAGAGGAAGCCGCTTTCATACTCCGCAAGGCAGGCCGAAAGCGCAGTTTCATCCAGCGCGGGGATCAGCGCAAGGCAGCGCAGAAGTTCTTCCAGCCCACCGATTTTCTCAAACAGATTGATGGAATCAATCACCGTCCGCTCCAGCGTTGTGACGCGGGTGCCGTTTATCTCGGTGATACCGCCGGTAATGCGGGGAGCAATCCGCCGGTATGTCACGCCGTCATATTCAAAATCCCGGAACCGGCTCTCGCTGGTCACTTGCGTTTCGTAAAAGACCTGATTGCTGTAACCATAAAACTCGAACGCGCTGTGATACGACACGGCGGCATCGTTACTGATGTGAGAGGCGATCACATAGCGGTTGGCAATGGGCTGTTGGGTTTCCAGACTGATGGCAACATACAAATCCCGCTTTACGCGCTCGATGTAGCCTTTCTTTTGATACTCCCGGCAAAGCCATTTGGCCGCCGCTTCGCTGCCGGTGATCTGCTCCAAGTCTTTTTTGCTGAAACAGCCCAATTCCAGCAGCTTCTCGTAGTGCTTCATAATGCTCACCTCTCTAACGTTCGTAGACATTATAGCACGGAGAGATAGTTTTTACAATCTCTTTGAGCAAAATCAAAAACGGGACTTATCTGGAGATTACAAGAGGCTGTGCATCCTCATGACTAAAATGCATATCGAATGCAGAACCACCTTTTTAACAAGCGGAGTGGTGTGAACGAGATTCGCCCAACTCCGCTTCCACGTTTATAGACAATACACAAAGAGTAACATATTCCTTGTCGCTATTCTAATTCTTCATACCGAAACGGCGAAGCAAAAGCTGTTTCCCCTCGACTTGGAGCTGACAAACGAGGGCGTTGTGAAGTGGCTGGAACGCCGAGTAATTCCAAAGAACCGGCAGTTTGTAGACCAGATATTAAAGACGCTGGGGCTGAGCGTCAACAACACGAAGGGCATCATTGATGTCTGTATGGGGCTGTCTCTCAACGACAGCTACTGGGTCGTCCCCGCTGACTTTGACGGAAAGTATGCCGACTATAACCTTTACGAAAACCGCTTCTCCGAAGCATTGTCGCTGGTGG
>CALDMA010000221.1 GCA_937915075.1 uncultured Oscillospiraceae bacterium | reverse complement strand
AGCGCCACCTTGCCAAGGTGGAGGTAGCGAGTTCGAGCCTCGTCGCCCGCTCCAAAAAGCACCGACGTTGTCAGTGCTTTTTTTCGCGTGCTCCTCGGCGCTCACCGTTGCGGCAATGCGATTTGCCGCCCTTGTGGCGCAAATCGCGCCGCTGCCTCGAAAGCGGCTCGCTTTTTCTGCCGCCGGCAGCGCTTCGCCGCTTTCCTCGTCGCCCGCTCCAAAAAAAGAAGTCACAACGTAAGTTGTGACTTCTTTTTTTGGATTCCTTTCAGGAAATTGAAATGCTCGGGCGAAATGAATTCGCCCTCCGCCAAGGTTTTGCTTCGCAAAACGCTTGTACGGCGCAAATGCGCCGAAGCTCTTATGGACCTATGCGCGAAGCGCATTTTGATTTGAGGTGAGCGCAGGGTTCCCGCGAAGCGCCGTCAGGCGGTTCGTGGGATGCCGGGAAGCGAGTTCGAGCCTCGGCAAAATGAAGCTCCGGCTGCCTCCACCCATGCGCGGAGCGCTTCAATTTGAGGTGAGCGCGGGGCTCCCGCGAAGCGCCGTCAGGCGGTTCGTGGGATGCCGGGAAGCGAGGAACGAGCCTCGTCTTTTCGCGTGCTCCTTGGCGCTCACCGTTGCGGCGAATCAGGAAGCTATCCTTTGGCCTTAGAACCTACCGCCTTTAATATCAATATGAGAATTGCCATCACGGCAATTTGCGCAAAGGTGAAAAGAATCATAAGACCGCGCGATTCATAGTAACAGAAGTTGACCCAATTTATAATTACTTCAACCATTGCAGCCAATAGGATACTAAACCAAACATATCTGCGGCCAATAAAGTAAAATACAACAGGCAAAATAAATGTTAAAAGAAATACGACCGGCGATAATAAATACTGCAGGATGTACGGAATAATTGCCGCTAACATTTGTAAGCCCCCCCGATCTTCAATTTGTCCAATTAAAATATATCATAAAAAATACAAAGCTGTCCACCTGTTTTCCTCAAAGCGTCCGCGCACGGTGTATATTCTTCGCACCTCGGCGCAAACTATCCTCTGCGCGAGGCCCGAACGTTCGCTTCGCGCGAATTTTGCAAGGAGGAATTTCTTCATGTCCGATCATACCAACAGCGGCTGCGCCTGCACCCCCAACAGAGCCATCAAATGCGAGGTCACTTCCTGCGCCAATCATTGTCAGAGTCAGTCCTACTGCGGTCTGAACGCCATTCAGGTCGGTACCCATGAGGTCAACCCCACCATGGACCAGTGCACCGACTGCCAGAGCTTCCGCAAGAAGTAAGCAAAGAAGCGGCGCGGCCGCTTCTTACATAGGGAGTGGGGGACATGGAGAAGAAAACGAAGTACCGCCTCAGCGGCATTGCCGCGGGGCTTACAAACGGCATATTCGGTGGGGGCGGCGGCATCCCGCTGCTCGTGCTGCTGACGAAATGGGCGGGCGTGGAGGAAAAGAAGGCGTTCGCCACCTGCGTGGCGGTCATTTTCCCGATGTGCGCGGTGTCGGCGGCGCTGTGGTATTGGCGCGCGGCGCTGTCCCTGACGGCGGCGCTGCCGTACCTTCTCGGCGGCTTCGCGGGCGGACTGGTCGGCGGGAAGCTGTTCAAAAAGGTGCCGGACCTCTGGCTGCGGCGCATCTTCGCGCTCTTTCTGCTCTATGGCGGCTGGCGCTATCTTTTCACGGGAGGCTGAGCGATGACGGAATGGCTCCTTCCCGCGCTCGCGGGCTTCGGCACGGGCATCCTCTCGGCGTGGGGCGTCGGCGGCGGGACGCTGCTGCTCCTGCTCATGACGCTCTTTCTCGGCGTCGACCAGACGCAGGCGCAGGGCATCAATCTCCTCTACTTTCTGCCGACGGCGGGAATATCGCTCCTTGAGCACAGGAAAAACGGCTATCTCGACCGCGAGGTGATGCGCGCGGCGATCCCGCTCGGGACGCTCGCGGCGCTTGCCGCGGCGTGGGCGGCGACCTCGGTCGACATCACGGTATTCCGCAAGCCGTTCGGCATTTTCCTGCTTTGGGCGGGCGCCAGTATGCTGCTGCAAAAAAAGAAATGAGACAATGCCGAACGCATTGTCTCATTTTTTCATGCGAAGCAGGTCTGCACGAGCAGCATATAGAGCGCCGTGCCGGCGAACAGGCTCAAAAGCATATTCTTTTTCCACCTTTGCAGCGCGGCGGTCGCGGCGATGGCGATGAGCTCCGGCAGCGCGTGGTATGAGGTGAACACCGCGTCCTTGAGGCAGTAGACGAGCAGCAGCCCGATGACCGCGTAAGGCAGGACGGCGCCGAGGTAACGGATGAACGCGGGCGGCTCACGTCCCTCGGGGAAGACGAGGAAGGGGAGAAAGCGCGTTGTCATCGTGCCGAGTACGACGGCCGCGATGGTGATCACGCTCTGCGCGACGGTCATGGTCATAGGGCGGGCTCCTCCTTTTTCTGCGTTTTGCTGCTCACGAGGAAGCAGACGATGATGAGTGCCATCGCGGGCAGCATGAAGCCGTCACTGCCGAACACGGCGAGACACAGCGCCGCGCAGCCGAGGCCGGTGAGGGCGGGGCGGTGGTCTTTGGCCTCCTCCCATTGATTGACGAACATCACGGTGAACAGCGCCGTCATGACGAATTCGATGCCGGTGGTATCAAAGTGCAGGACCGAGCCGAGCAGTGCGCCGAGCGTCGCGCCCGCGACCCAATAGACCTGATTGAGCAGGGTGACGAAGAACATGAACCAGCCGCGATCCACGTCCTCCGGCGGGGTGACGGTGCAGTTGATGGAAAAGGTCTCGTCGCACATGCCGAAGATCAGATAGGGCTTTTTCCAGCCCATGCCCTTGTATTTTTCCAGCATGGAGATGCCGTAGAACAGATGCCGCGCGTTGACCATCAGCGTCAGGAGAAAGGCGTGCAGCGGCGCGTAGGCCGAGAGCAGCAGCTCCACCGCGACGAACTCCATCGAGCCGGCGAAGATGAAGGCGCTCATGGCCATCGGGTAAAAGACGGAAAAGCCGCGGCTGCGCATCAGAAAGCCGTAGGACATGGCGATGAACAAAAAGCCGATGCAGATGGGCAGGGAATAGGGCAGCGCGGCGCGGAATGCTTTCTTTTTCATGGGTACTCCTTTGCGAAAATCCTACAAATGCGATAGGAAATAAGACGACGATGGCATTTTACGCCTGCGTAAAAATTTTGTCAAGACATTCGTGCAGCTTGACGAAAGAAAAGGGAGAAGTCTCATTTCTGAGACCTCTCCTTCCCGGCTTTCAGCTTGTTGTCAATGGCGCGCATCCCTTTGTAGCACACCGCCGAGACGGCGGCAAGAAGGATCATCGCCGCGGAAAATTGCTTGTTCTTTTTCATGCTATCCTCATTTTTCCGCTTCGAGTGTGACGGAAATGGTCAGGAATTCCTCGCCGCGGCAGACCTTGAGGATCATTTCCTCGCCTGCGGCGTGGCGGTGGCGCACGCGCAGCAGATCGTTGGAGGTCTCGACACGCACGCCGTCGGCCTCGTAAATGAGGTCGTCTACCTCCAGCCCGGCCTTGTCGCCGGGACCGTTGAGATCGACCGTGTAAACGCGGGCGGCCTGCTGCCCATCGGGCAGATAGGCGGGCGCGCGGTCGACCGAGATGCCGAGCACCGGCTCGCCCTGCACCTCGCCGCAGCGGAGGATGTCGTTGACGATGTAGGCGCTTGAGGCGATGGGAATGG
>CALDMA010000220.1 GCA_937915075.1 uncultured Oscillospiraceae bacterium | reverse complement strand
GTTAAAAACTCCGTGGAAGCTGAAAAAGAGAGAAAAGCGGATATAGCGCAGGCGAATGCCAGGTTTCAAGCAAATGTGGATGCAAAATGGGACTACGTGTATGCTACGGAATATTGGGGCACCACAGAACTGGGCTATTTCGCTACAGCACGGCATGGCTATCCTTACAGATTGCATTGGTTCCCTAAAGATGAGTTTATTGCGATTCTTAAAAGAAGTGGCAATCCGGCATCTCAAGGTCTTTGGTGGAATCCGAAATTCGGGAATATGGAAGACTACTTTTCCGAAGCCAAGCTTGAATATGTGCGGAGGTCAATGAAACCTTTCTTAATGAGAGGAATGCGTTTGAACCTCCCCGGCCTTCCTTATGAGAAACGCGACGAGGTTGTCGATGAGATCATGAAAGGCATCATGCCCCGCACGGAGTTTGACGACTAAAACGGCTCGTGGAGCCAATCAAAAACCGAACAATACATTCCGCTCCCTGTATTTTTACAGGGAGCCTTTTCTTATAGAAAGGAATTGAGAAATGCCTGTAACATTATTCTTAATTATTCTCACTTGTGTTGCCCTGGCCGGGCTTTTAGCGTCGCTTATTTGCCACTTCATAAATCCTGATCTGGGCGAGATAGTAACAAACATTTCCTTTACCGTTCTGCTAACTCTGGTTGTGGTTGGGCTGATCGGCTTTACAGCTGATCCATCCCAGGAAAACATTGCGGGAACTCAGCCATCTGTCGTAGATAGCTCTGCAATCCACACCATCCAGATCGTCGAAAGCGACGGATCCGTTTCCTTTGAATATCACGGCGATGCGGATGTGGAAATACAGCCAGATCGCATTACGCTCTATGATGACGGTAGAGTATGGACGGTTTTCAAAAATCAGGGCAGTACACTTGTGCTTGAGAACCTAAAGCAAAAATAGTTTTCATTTATTACCAGTTGACTTGACAATCCGCCTTCCGTATAATAGAATCATGAAATGCGAACTAATGTTCGCGTAGTTCCGTTGAAAATTGGGCGGCCATACCAATTTTTCATAGTTGCTTTTGTTTCTTTTGCTACAATTTCATTTTAAGGAGGGAACACTATGACTCAGGAAATCGTTCTGAAAAATCCCACTTCTCTGCACGAACATCCCCGCAATCAGGAATTTTTTGACGACATCACCGGCTCCAAGTGGGAAGAGTTCAAAACCTCCATTGCTCAGATGGGCGTCATGAACCCGCTGATCGTTACCGAAGACAACACCGTTATCAGCGGCTGGCAGCGTACCCGCGCCGCCTTGGAGCTGGGCATGGAAAATGTGCCCTGCATCGTCCGGAAGTTCGGAAGTGAAGACGAAATTCTCCGCTGCCTCATCGAAACCAACATCCGCCAGCGTGGGCGCATCGACTCCAACCACTTCAAGCAGGCCGCTATCATTGGGGAAATGGAGCGGCTGTACAACATCGGCAAGCGCGGCGGCGACCGGCATAGCGAGGCATTCAAACAGACAAAAGCTGGAGTGAATGGCAGTGTCACCAATCAGGATGATCTGGCCGATATGATGGGTCTTTCCCCTGAACACATGCGGCGCATCAAATCCCTGCTTGCCATCACCCCGGAACTTCGGGAGTTGGCCGAAGCGAACGATACGCCCATGGGTCTGCTTATCAGTATTGCGAAAACAATGGATGCGGAAGCGCAAAAGGAAATGGTCTCCCAGCTCGGCGTTTTCCAGCAGGAAGTGGATTCGCAGGTCAATAAAAAGATCAAGGACTTTTTGCTCAAAGCTCAGTCCGAAAAGCAGCAGCAGACCGAGGCTCTGATGGCACAGTCCTCTGAAAACCAGCGGCTGAAAGAAGAACTGACTTCCGTCAAGAATAAAGCCGAACGGGCGCAGGCACTTCTGAATGATCGCCCCGATGAAATGCAGAAACTGGATGAAGCCAGCCGCGTTTTGTTCGATCAGCTGACGCAATCGAATCAGGAGGTGGAGGAAGCCAAAGCCGAAGTCGTAGCGCTGAAAAAGCAGAAGGAGGAATTGGAACAGAATTGTGTTTCTTCGCAGGAGTATGAAGAAACCACCCGCCAGTTGAAAGAAGCTCAGGAAAAGCTCACGGCGGCGCAGGGCGAAATTGACCGCCTTCATAAGCGCTACGAGGGTCTGCCCACCAGCTTCTGCGATACGCTGGGCATTGTCCGCCAGATGCTGAAGCCCTTCCTCGCTGTCAGCCGGGAAACCTGGGGCACGTTCCCGATGGAAGATCAGATCAAAATCACCCGCGAGCTGAATTCTACTGTGTCGCTGCTCAATCCGCTGATGGGAGCGGCCTGATGGAAAAGTGCGCCATGGTTACGCGGGATGCGGATGGCATTGTCGTGAAACAAGGCTTCCCGTCTGCCCGCGCTATGAAATATGCCGCCAATCATACCAAAGATCAGGTGCTGTATTGGTGGGCAGAGCTCAACGAATTCAAGGAGGATCAAGATGGAGAATCAAATGCGGACTGACACAGAAGCCTTGCAGGAGGCTCAGAAAACCTTCGCCAAAGTGCAGGAAGACGCGCTGCTGAATATGCCTATGTGGATGCGCCTGAATTGGGCGCTCAATGCTGTTGGCCAGATTTATAACCAGCGCCCGGAACTTATGCCGGATATTGATTGGGACAAGGTAAACCGCCTGCTGACGGAAAATGTAAGCGAGTACGATTTCAACCTGATCGACTCCCCCATTCAATCGCTGGACGAGCTGTGTCATGTGCGGGAAGCCTGCATCCAGGCCAGCGTCCTTGGAGGCCCATGGCAGCGGCGTATCTGTAAAGACTGCGGACGCACGTTCCTCATGGATTACAGCGAAGTGATGTTCTTTGAGCGTAATCAACTCCGCATCCCCAAACGTTGCCCTGAGTGCCGCGCCGCCCGAAAAGAAAGGAAGAACGCCTATGCAGTGGACTGTCATTACTGAAAATTCTCCCATGCCAGCCAGTTGGCAGGTGGTGCTGGTAACGGTAGAGCTGGTTTCCGAGCAAAAGGTGCGGACGCTGCACACGGACTTCGGCGTGTATATGCCCACGCCCACTCGTCGGAAAACAGTGCCCAGCGCTAATGGAAAAGGCTCTTTCGTTCTAAGCCTGCTGACCTGTTTCGACACTCGCGTTCTTACCCGCGTTGTTGCATGGGCTCCCAAGCCGGAACCCTGCGACCCGAAAACGATTCCGCAAAAAATTGAAAAAGAGGGTTGACTTCAGCCTTAACTTGAGTTATGATTCCCTCACTTGGTAAATTACCTTCTTTCTTCAAGGGCGCAAGCGCATTGCTTCGCCCTTTCTCTACAGCTTCTCAAAGCGAGGTAAAATGAAATGATCTCTCAGGAATCTAAAAGAAAAAACTGGTATCGTTGGTCGGTCGATCATGATCCGCAGTGTATGCAGCTTGCTTTCAAAGACATGTTCTATGACGATGAGACGGGGGAGTGCCGCATGGATCTGCTGGTGGAGGAGCGGGAGCACGCGGGGGAAAGCTGTTATTTCACCGATTTCCATTCCGTAATTGACTCCGAGGCGGCTGGCTATGGCTTCCATTACGCCGACCGAAACTATGCCGTCTGGGAAGAAGTTGTTGTTCCCAACTGGCGGGAAAATCGAGACCAGACCATTTGCAAGGTCCTACCCTATGCAGTTTATTCCTACCGGGAACGCGCTGACAAGAGTGGACCCGAGGTCTACATCCCCGTCGTGGCTTGCGA
>CALDMA010000219.1 GCA_937915075.1 uncultured Oscillospiraceae bacterium | reverse complement strand
AGTCAACAGAATTATGCGTACTACTCATGCGCACCATGCTTCTTTCCGTGCCCGAATCGGGCACTTTTTATTTGCGCCACCCTGCCGCGTGGCGGCCTTTTGCGTCAGGCGCACTTCTTACAAGCGGTCAGGCCGCGAGCAAGTGCATCGTCTAAAGTGGTGGCGGAGTAATTCCCGCCATTGCAGGAGCTGCTATAGTGGTACTTGCTGCCCGTCGGCGTGACGTAGACCGTGCGGGAGCTCGCCGAGCTGCTCGTACTTTGGCTCGCCTGCGCCGCTTTTTCGGCGGCAATGCGGTCGGCTTCCGCCTGATCGGCCGCGCGCTTGGCGAACAGGTCGAACTGGAGCTTGCCGTTGTAGCCGCTCGCGAGGATCGTGCCGTCCACGGCAACGATCTGACCCATAGCGGTTTTGCGCGACAGCGCTTTTGCCACCCCATCAGCATTTTCCAAACACGTCTCAAGGTTGTCTAACAACTGCGCCCAATTTTCGGGCTGGTCCTCCGACGATAGCGCCGTCTTGACTGTGACCTGTGGATTGCTTCCGCTCTCGATGCAGGATACCTCGGCGTCCAGGAACACGTCGGCAAAGCAGGCTGAGACGCTGCTATAGTCGACCGGTTCCGCGCTCTCCTCTTGTGTTGTTTGACTTGACGGCGCTGATGTTTTGTCTTTGTCAGATCCAATTCCGGCAAATACGCACACGAGCAGAATTGCCGCAATGATCCATGCGGGAAATTTTGTGCCGCCGGAAGATTTTACGGCAGAGCTTTCCTGCGCGGCATGGACTTGCTTGGCGCTATAATCTTTAACGTGGCTAATGCCTGTTCCGGGGATCGTCGCGGTGGTGCGCACGCCGCCGTTTGCCTTTTTGGTCACGCGGGCGAACTTGTTGCCGACACTGTAGCCGATGCCGGACTTTGAGAAATTGATGCGTAAGGGGCCGAGGTTGATGCTCTTGCGAAACCGAAAGCCCATACCTGCCTTCCTCCCGTGCCCGAATCGGGCACTTTTTTATTTTTTATTTTTGCGCCGGAGCATATCGCCGACGACTTTGGTTTGTTCTGCCGGGTCGAGCTCTGCGAAGAGGTCAAGGAAGGGCGCATAGCGCTCGTCGAGGACCTGCGTGGCCGTGCCGGTCTCCCCCAGCAGGTCGGAGACCGTGCAGCCGAGATACTGCGCGAGCTGCTGGACCTTTACCACCGATGGATATGAGCCTCGTTTTAGGTTCGAAATCATATCCTTGCCTGCGCCGCTGTTCTTGCAGGCAATCGTCGGCGGCTCACCCTTCAGCTTGCACCAATATTCTACGTTTTGCACAAAGCGTTCCGTGTCCAAAGGCATCATCTCCAATCGCATTTTTAAGAAAATGTACAAACTTTATTATTTTTGCGATTGCTATATTGACAATCGCAAATTTACGAAATATTATTAACTCACGGTAATCCAAGGCGCACCGGTAAAAAACGAAGGAGAGAAAAAGTTATGAATGAAACATCTTTAGTCTCAGCGATCGACACTCTGGCGAGCAAACTCGGCGTCGCAGCCAGCGAGGTCTACCGTGTGCTGATCGCGCAGGCTCGCGTGTCGGCCATTAAGTCCGGCGTTGTGCTGGTCTTCATGCTGGCCCTGATTGCGGTCGCCGTGTGGATCACACGGGAAGCGGTCCGTGATTGGGACAAGCTCGAGCGGTACGACTACGAATTCGGCATTTCCATTTTCGTTGGCATCACCGACTTTTTGGCACTCGTCGCCGTGTTTGTCGCCGGTTCATGTGTGTCGAACATCATCTCCGCGCTTGCCAATCCTCAGTTCTGGGCGCTGGACTACATCCTGTCGCACCTGGGCTGACCGCGAAAGGAGCGAAAGAAAATGCGCGAGGTCAAAGGCTATCTTTGCGATCCCGCAAAGAATCCCGATTGCAGCAAGACAGGCTGCTGCTTTAATCCGGACGCCATGCATCACACCTGTTTTGTAACGACCGATCCGGACACTGCTGCGCTGGACGAGCACGGTCAGCCGGTGCCGGTGACGATTGACGTCCGGGCTGCGCGGGAGGATGAGGCCGCACCGCGACCTAAGAAGAAGGGGTTCTGGCAAACATACTGGCCAACCATTGTAGCAGCGCTGGCAGCTTCGGTAGTATGTAATTGGTTACTACAGTTGTTATAAAGGCGACCAGAATCGGTATCCAAGCATTTTTGAGCCAAAGTTCGCGCTTTCGGTCGACGTCGGCTGCATCATAATCCTGCAAGGCTTTTTCGCCTAACGCAGTCAAGTGGTAGATATCATTTGTTTTGAGTAGATACGAGGTGTTCGGGACGGTCCATATTCGCTTGGCTTCAAAGCGCTCCTCCGGCTTGGACATATCGCTTACACGAAGCTCGATGGCGTTGATTTTGGGAAAGGCACTTTGAATTTCTTCTATAGTCGCGAAGCCCTTGTGCTGAACAAACCGAAGAATCTGTGCATCGAGTTTGGTCAAAGCCATCATCACATATTTGCCCCTTTCTACATTAACTCATAATAAACCATATCACACCGAGAGAGAAAAAGCAAGGAGGTGTTCCCGACGAGAATACGAGAATTACGAGAGCGCCGCGGCCTGACCGGCACGGAGCTGGCCCGCCTGACCGGCGTGACGCCGCCCGCCGTGATCGGGTGGGAAAACGGCAGCAAGACGCCCGCGACGGACAAGCTGCCGACCATCGCGGCCGTGCTGGAGTGCGAGGTCGGCGACCTGTACGATCCCGAAGAGCTTCGCGCGGCGAGCGAAGCGGCCGTGCAGCGTGTAAAAGAAGCGGCCCAAAAAGCCGCGCAGAAGTTGGCCGAGCAGGCCGGATAAGGAGGAGCATTATGCCGCGTGTGAATTTAGGCCGCAACACGAGCAACGAGAAGCTCGTCGCCCTGATCTGGGGCATGGCCGACGTCCACGGCCTGACCAACGAGCAGCTGGGCGACAAGGCGCACATCTCGCGCACGACGGTGGCGCGCCGGAAAGCCAACCCCGAGGACCTGACGCTCGGCGAGCTTCGGCGGCTGGGCCGTGCGCTGGGCATCCCCATCGAGGAGCTGCGCGAGGCGATCCGTTACTAAATCTATACCACAAAGGAGGACAAAAATCCATGGCACCGCAATACCCGAATATGTACCAGA
>CALDMA010000218.1 GCA_937915075.1 uncultured Oscillospiraceae bacterium | reverse complement strand
CCTACTTAATCTGGCGCCGGCCGATGCCCCGTGGGGGCGACGCCCCGCCGCTGGATTACGCCGCGTTTCTCGGCCAATGCCGGGGGGCGGTGAGCGACAGGGTCTACCGCTCGCTCGAGGAGCTGACGGTGCGCTCGGAGGACGGCGGCTTCGTGAGCCGGTGGGCGGCCTTTTACCGCGTGCTGCAGGGCGAGCTGACCTATCAGCGGCGCGTGAAGCGCGGCGAGAGCTGCGCCGCACCGAACGAGCGCGACGCCGCCGTGACGCAGACCGTCACCGCGGCGGTGAACGCGAAGGACCCGCTCGAGGGTGAGCGGCTGCTGCTCGCGCTGGAATTTGACCGGCTGGACGAGCTGGTGGGACTGCACAGCTTCGACGACTGCGCGCTCTACGGCTACGCGCTGAAGCTGCAGCTGCTCGAACGGCAGCGCGTCTTCCGCCATGACGAGGGCAAGGCCGCCTTCGACACTCTGCTCGGACAGGTTCGTCAGCAGATATTCAGCCTATAAGAAAACGGGAGAAACGAAATGGAGAAAGTGACAGGCTATGTGACCGGAGTCAACGGCAACCTCGTTTCGGCAAGGTTCTCGGGCTCCGTTCGGAAAAACGAAGTCGGCTTCGTCAAGATCGGCAATGACCGCCTCAAGGGCGAGGTCATCCGCATCAGCGGCGACGCCGTGAGTATGCAGATCTATGAAATGACCAACGGCATCCAGGTCGGCGACGAGGTCGAGCTGACCGGCGAGCTGCTGAGCGTCGAGCTCGGCCCCGGCCTTCTGACGCAGGTGTACGACGGCTTGCAGAATCCTCTGCCGAAGCTTGCCGAGCAATGCGGCTTCTTCCTCGAGCGCGGCGTATACCTTGACCCCATCCCCGATAAGGAATGGGAGTTCACCCCCTGCGTCAAGCCCGGCGACGCCGTGCTCGCGGGCGACGCGGTCGGCAGCGTGCCGGAGGGACAGTTCACGCACCTCATCATGGCGCCCTTCGACCTCAAGGACGAGGGCTGGCGCGTGAAGAGCGTGAAGGAAAAGGGCACCTATCACGTCCGCTCTACCGTCGCGGTGCTGGAAAACAGCGCGGGCGAGGAGAAGGCGCTGAGCATGGTCTTTTCCTGGCCGGTCAAGCAGCCCATCCGCTGCTATGAGGAGCGTCTGCGTCCCGACGAGACGCTGGTGACCAAGATCCGCTGCATCGACACCTTCCTGCCGGTCGCCAAGGGCGGCACCTTCTGCGTGCCCGGCCCGTTCGGCGCGGGCAAGACGGTATTGCAGCACATGGAGGCGAAGAACGCCGACGTCGACATCGTCATCGTTGCCGCCTGCGGCGAGCGCGCCGGCGAGGTCGTGGAGGTGCTCAAGGAGTTCCCCGAGCTGACCGACCCGCGCACGGGCCGCTCGCTGATGGAGCGCACCATCATCATCTGCAACACCTCGTCCATGCCTGTCGCGGCGCGTGAGGCGTCCGTGTACACGGCGGTGACGATGGCAGAATATTACCGCCAGATGGGCCTCAATGTCCTGCTGCTGGCGGACTCCACGAGCCGCTGGGCGCAGGCCATGCGCGAGATGAGCGGCCGACTGGAGGAGATCCCCGGCGAAGAGGCCTTCCCTGCTTACCTCGAATCCGTCATCGCCGCGTTCTATGAGCGCGCGGGCAAGGTCCGGCTGAGAAACGGCAGGATCGCCTCCGTCACCATCGGCGGTACG
Source organism: uncultured Oscillospiraceae bacterium (assembly GCA_937915075.1). Taxonomy (GTDB): domain Bacteria; phylum Bacillota; class Clostridia; order Oscillospirales; family Oscillospiraceae; genus Hominicoprocola. The sequence continues at coordinate 7,844 of CALDMA010000218.1, read as the reverse complement.
GTCTCTCCCGCGGGCGGCAACTTTGAAGAGCCGGTTACGCAGGCGACGCTCAAGGTCGTCGGCGCGTTCCACGGCCTCTCCCGCGAGCGCTCCGACGCGCGCAAGTACCCCTCCATCCACCCCATCGACTCGTGGTCAAAGTATCAGGGCGTGGTGGACATGGCGCGTGTGGAGGAGGCCCGCGGCATCCTCCGCCGCAGCAGCGAGATCAACCAGATGATGAAGGTCATCGGCGAAGAGGGCACCTCGGCCGAGGACTACATCCTCTACCAGAAGGGCGAGCTGCTCGACGCCGTGTACCTGCAGCAGAACTCCTTCGATCCCATCGACGCGGCCTGCGAGCCGGAGCGTCAGGCGCGCGAGTTCAACGTGCTCTACGACGTGCTCACGCGCGATTACGCGCTCAGCGACAAAAAGGAGATCCGCACCTTCTTCAATCAGGTGCGTCAGGAATTCCTCGACTGGCACGGCACGGTCTACGGCACGCCGGAATTTGCGGCGCAGGAAACGAAGCTCACGGACCTTTACCGGAGCAAGGTAACGGGTTAAGGAGGGTTTCAGAATGCAGAAAGTTTACACCAAGATCGAATCCATCGTCGGCAACGTCGTGACCGTGCGCGCCTCGGGCGTGCGCAGCGGCGACCTCGCCCTCGTGGGCGAGAGCTACGCGAGCGTCATCAAGCTCAGCGGCGACCTCGTCTCCCTGCAGGTCTTTGCCGGCACGCAGGGCGTCAGCACGACCGACACCGTGCGCTTCCTCGGGCGGCCCATGATGGTCTCGTTTTCTGACGACCTGCTCGGGCGCGTGTTCGACGGCGCGGGCGTACCGCGTGACAACGGTCCCGCGCTGACCGAGAATATGATCCCCATCGGCGGACCCTCCGTCAACCCCGCCAAGCGAATCGTGCCAAAGCGCATGATCCGCACCGGCATCCCGATGATCGATGTGTTCAACACGCTCGTCGAGAGTCAGAAGCTGCCCATTTTCTCCGTCTCCGGCGAGCCATACAACCAGCTGCTCGCCCGCATTGCCATGCAGGCGGAGGTCGACGTCATCGTCCTCGGCGGCATGGGCCTGAAATACGACGACTATCTCTTCTTCCGCGACACGCTCGAAAAGAGCGGCGCGATGGGCCGCACGGTCATGTTCGTCCACACGGCATCCGACCCGACGGTGGAATGTACGCTCGTGCCCGACCTGTCGCTCGCCGTGGCGGAGCAGTTCGCTCTTGCCGGCAAGCGCGTGCTCGTACTGCTGACCGACATGACCAACTTCGCCGACGCGCAGAAGGAAATGGCCATCACGATGGAGCAGGTGCCGTCCAACCGCGGCTACCCCGGCGACCTCTACAGCTGCCTTGCCTCGCGCTACGAGAAGGCGGTCGACTTCGAGGGCGCGGGCTCCATCACCATCCTCGGCGTCACCACGATGCCCGGCGATGACGTCACCCATCCCGTACCGGACAACACGGGCTATATCACCGAGGGACAGTATTACCTCAAAAACGGCCACATCGAGCCGTTCGGCTCGCTCTCGCGTCTCAAGCAGAACGTCAACGGCACGACGCGCAGCGACCACCGCGCCCTGATGGACGGTATGATCCGCCTCTACAGCGCCTACAAGGAAAGCCTTGAAAAGAAGTCCATGGGCTTCATGATGTCTGAGTGGGACGAAAAGCTGCTCAAGTACGGCCACCTCTTTGAAACGAAGCTGATGGACCTGAGCGTGAACATCCCTTTGGAGGAAGCGCTGGACCTCGGCTGGGAGATCCTGGCCGAATGCTTCGAGCCGAACGAAACGGGTCTGAAGACGAGCCTGCTTCAGGAAAGATGGCCGAAAAAGGACGCCTTGAACTGAGGGAGCGCGTATGGCTGTCAAACTAACAAAGAATGAACTGAAGGTCCAAAAGGACCGGCTCAAGCAGTTCCAGCGCTATCTGCCGACGCTGCAGCTGAAAAAGCAGCAGCTCCAGTCGGTCGTGATGCAGGTGACGGCACAGCTTGAGAGGGTCGAGGCCGAACGGCTGAAGATCGTCGACGGTCTGGACGGCTGGATCGCGGTGTTCGCCGAAAACGGCAGCTTTCCCGAGGGGATGCGGCTCGATTCGCTCGTGCGTCCGAAGGACGTTGTCTGCCGCGACCACAACATCGCCGGCGTGATCGTGCCGGTCTTTGAGGAGCTGACCTTCGAGGAGATCTCCTACGACGTTGCGGACTACCCGCTCTGGGTGGACACCGCCGTGGTCACGCTGCGTGAGATCGCGCGGCTGGACGCGCTGGTCAAGACGCTGCGCACGCAGGTCGAGCTGCTCGAACGGGAGCTGCGCTCCACCGCGCAGCGCGTGAACCTGTTTGAAAAGGTCAAGATCCCCGAGGCGCGGGAAAACATCCGCGTCATCGGCATCTACCTCGGCGACCAGCAGACCTCCGCGGTCGTGCGCGGCAAGATCGCCAAGAAAAAGCTACAGGAGGCGGCACGATGATCGAGAAAATGAAGGTCGTTCACATCGTCGCCGCGCAGACGCAGAAAACGGAACTGCTCGACGCGCTGCGTGCGCTCGGCATCGTCCATTTCGCAGAAAAGGCGGACGCCGACCGTGGCTATCTGGAGCGCTTCGCCGCGCTCTCGCGGCTCATCACCGTGCTCGAGGAGCAGGGGGTGAGCGAGGTCGAAGCGGAAACGCTCGACGATGTAAAATTCAAACAGCTCTACGACGAGGTCAATGCCTGTCTGGAGCGCAAAAAGGCATTGGAAGCCGAGCTCGCCGCTGCGGTCAGCGCGTGCGACACGCTCGCCGGCTGGGGCAGCTTCTCTCCCGCCGAGATCAAAGAATTGAAGGCGCAGGGCTTCGAGCTGCACTTCTGCCGCGTGGACAAAAAGCTCCTCGCCTCGCTCGAGACGGACGAAACGGTGCGCTTCCTCCGGCTCGCGCCGGTCGGGAAGCAGCAAACCGTTGCCATCCTCGGCACGCTGCCTGCCTCCTGCGCCGCCGGCGAGTTCATCCCGCCGGAAAAGAGCCTTGACGAATACCGGCAGGAGATCGCCGACTGTGAGCGCGGTCTGACCGAGTGCGGCGCGCAGCTCAAGGCAGCGGCGAAGCATTTGCCCAGCTTCCGCGAGCAGCTGCTCAAAACGCAGAACGACGCGGACTATTCCTCCGTGCGCAACACCTCGGAGAGCGAAGACGGGCTCGTGTGGCTGACCGGCTACCTCCCCGTCGACGAGGCGGAGCGCTTCAAGGCCGCTGCCGCAAAGGAGCACTGGGCCTGGGCCATGGACGATCCGGCGGCGGACGACGACAAGGTGCCGACCAAGATCAAATACACCAAGGTCACGCGGCTCATCGCACCCGTGTTCGATATCCTCGGCACCGTGCCGGGCTACCGCGAGTACGATATTTCGTTTTGGTTCCTCGGCTTCTTCACGCTCTTCTTCGCCATGATCATCGGCGACGCGGGCTACGGCTGTCTGTTCCTGCTGACCGCCGCGGCCCTGACGGTAAAGAGCAAAAAGCCATCCGACGCCGTGCAGCTTTTGTGGGTGCTCTCCATCGCCACCATCGTCTGGGGCGCGATGACCGGCACCTGGTTCGGGCTTGAGGGCGCGATGGACGTGCCGCTGCTCCGCTCGCTGGTCGTGCCGACCTTTGCGAACTACCCCGAGTATTTCAACGTCACCACTACTCAGCAGCAGAACAGCGTCATGAAATTCTGCTTCATCCTCGGCACCGTTCAGCTCTCGCTGGCGTGCGTGATGAACATCCGCCGCAAGACGCGGGAGAAGGACCTCAGCTGGGTCGCTGACCTCGGCTGGCTGTGCGCGATCTGCGCGCTGTACTTCGTGGTGCTCTACCTCGTCATCGGCGAGCAGGTAAACCTCACGCCCATCGCCGCGGTGGTCCTTCTCGGCTTTGTGCTGGTCGTTTGCTTCGGCGGTATGTCGCCGGACAAGACCTTCGCGCAGGGTCTCAAGGCTGGCCTTGGCAACGCCTTCACGGTGTTCCTCAACACCATCAGCGCCTTCGGCAACATCATGAGCTACATCCGTCTGTTTGCCGTCGGCATGGCGTCGCTCGCCATCGCGCAGAGCTTCAACAACATGGCGCTCGGCTTCAAGGGGCCGCTGGTTGTCGTCGGCATCCTCATCATGCTCGTCGGCCACGGGCTGAACATCGTGATGGGGCTGCTGTCCGTGGTGGTCCACGGCGTGCGATTGAATCTGCTGGAATTCTCTGGTCAGCTTGGCATGGAGTGGACCGGCACCGCCTACGCACCGTTCAAAAAACTGGATAAGATCAGAAAATAATCAAAAAGAGGAGAAACGTATTATGAGCATTGAATTTATTGGTATGGCGTGTGCGCTGGGCCTGTCCGCCATGGGCAGCGCGTTCGGCGCGGGCTTCGCGGCACAGGCGAGCGTCGGCGCGTGGAAGAAGTGCTACGCGAACGGCAAGCCCGCTCCCTTCATCATGGTCGCCTTCTCCGGCGCTCCGCTGACGCAGACCATCTACGGCTTCCTGCTGATGAACTTCATCCGCAGCGCCGTAGCCTCCGGCGCCGATCCGTCGCTGGCCATGTTCACGGGCATCTTCGCGGGTCTCGCCATCGGTCTGTCCGCGTTCTTCCAGGGCAAGGTCGCCGCGGCGAGCGCCGACGCGCTCGGCGAGACCGGCAAGGGCACGGCTAACTTCTTCATCGTCATCGGCATCATCGAGACGGTCGCGCTCTTCACGCTCGTCTTCAGCCTCCTGCTGCTGCAGTAAGCGCAAAAGGAAATTTCATAGCGGTACAGCAAAGGGAGCCGGAGGATGTCCGGCTCCCTTCTTGCTGTATTTCCTCCGTATACCGTCATTTTTCGTCAAATGCACGAACTTTTTTGCCGGGGTCTGCAAGGTCCTGCTTTCTTTATTCCGCCATTAGCTGTACAAATGATAAGTATATCAAATCAATTCTTTTCTTATGCCTTGATATCCCGTATAATGCTAAGGCTGGCGTTTTGACGCAAACCGTATCTCTCGTATACGGAGGAAATATTCAGGAGGCTATTATCATGGCGAATTGTGCGATCGTAGGCATCAACTGGGGCGACGAGGGCAAGGGCCGCATGGTCGACTACCTCACCGACCATTTCGACGTGGTCGTGCGTTATCAGGGCGGCGGCAACGCGGGCCACACCGTCGTGAACGATAAGGGCAAGTTCGCCCTGCACCTGCTGCCTAGCGGCATCTTCCGCGAGGGCGTGGTGAACATTCTCGGCAACGGCGTGGCGCTCGACTGCGAGAGCCTGTATGACGAGATCGAGACCCTGCGCGCCGCAGGCGTGGCGATCACGCCGGAGAACCTGAAGGTCAGCGAGCGCGCCTCTCTGCTGCTGCCGTGGCACCGCGAGCTCGATGCGCTGGAGGAAGCGCGTCTCAAGGACAAGAAGTACGGTTCCACCAAGCAGGGCATCGCGCCGTTCTATTCCGACAAGTATCAGAAGAAGACCGTGCTCGCCGGCGAGCTGCTCCACCCAGAGCACCTCAAGGCGCATCTGGCCGACCTGCTCGAGTGGAAGAACCTCACGCTCACCCGTGTCTACGGCGCAAAGGGCTATACCATGGACGAGCTGGCGGCGTGGATCGACGACTTCGGCGCGAAAATCAAGCCCTTCGTCGCCAACACCACGGCGCTCCTGCGCGAGGCGCAGGCAAACGGCAAGCGCATTCTCTTCGAAGCCCAGCTCGGCGCGCTGCGCGATCTGGATTACGGCATCTATCCCTACACCACCTCCTCCAACGCCATCGCCGCCTATGCGCCGGTCGGCTCGGGCCTGCCCACCGCAAAGCTCGACGAGGTCGTGGGCGTGGTCAAGGCTTACTCCTCCTGCGTGGGCGAGGGTCCCTTCACCTGTGAGTGGTTCGGCGATGAAGCAACAAAGCTGCGCGAAGCCGGCGCGGAGTTCGGCGCCAAGACCGGCCGTCCCCGCCGCGTAGGCCCCATCGACCTCGTGGCAACGCGCTACGGTGTGGAGATGCAGGGCGCGACGAGCATCGCCCTCACGAAGCTCGACGTGCTCAGCTACATGGACAAGATCCCCCTGTGCGCCCACTATGAGATCGACGGCGTGCAGACCGACGATTTCCCCTTCCCCGTTCTTCTTGACCGCGCTAAGCCCGTCATGGAATATATGCCCGGCTGGCAGTGTGACATCTCCGGTGCCCGCCGCTGGGAGGACCTGCCCGAGGCCGCGCGGAACTACGTCGAATATGTGGAAAAGGCCATCGGCTGCCATATCGGCTATGTGTCCGTCGGCGCAGAAAGAGAAAGCCTCATCCTCCGATAAGAAAAATGGAACGGCGGTGCCGTTCCATTTTCTTTCGGGTGGACAAGCCGCGGATTTTTCGGTACAATAAAGCAAATCAGAAAAGAGGAACGAGCCATGAGCAAAGACGTTTACGAATCTCCCCTGTCGTCGCGCTACGCGTCGCCGTATATGCTGCACCTGTTCTCCGCCGATATGCGCTTTCAGACATGGCGGCGGCTGTGGACCGCGCTCGCCCGCGCGGAGCACGATCTGGGACTGCCCATCACCGCCGAGCAGGTCGCGGAGCTGGAAGCGCACATCACCGACATTGACTACGCTGTGGCCGAGCAGCGCGAGCGCGAGGTGCGCCACGATGTGATGGCGCACGTCTACGCCTACGGCAAGGCCGCGCCGTCCGCCGCCGGCATTATCCACCTCGGCGCGACGAGCTGCTACGTCACCGACAACGCCGACCTCATTCTCTACCGCGACGGCCTGCGCTATCTGCGCGGCGAGCTGCTCGGCGTGCTGGCGAATCTCGCCGCGTTCGCGCGCGAATACGCCGCCGCACCCACCCTCGGCTACACGCACTATCAGCCCGCGCAGCCCGTGACCGTCGGCAAGCGCGCGGCGCTCTGGATGCAGGACTTTCTCAGCGACCTCGAGGAGCTCGACCACGTCCTTGCCACGCTGAAATTCCTCGGCTGCCGCGGTACGACCGGCACCGAGGCCAGCTTTATGGACCTCTTTGACGGCGACGGCGCGAAGATCGACGAGATGAACCGCCGCATCGCCGCGGAGTTTGGCTTCAACTGCTGCTTCTCCGTCTGCGGCCAGACCTACCCGCGCAAGACCGACAGCCGCATTCTGAACGTCCTCTCCTCCCTCGCGCAGAGCGCCTACCGCATGGCGAACGACATTCGTCTGCTCCAGCACGACCGGCAGGTCGAGGAGCCGTTCGAGAAAAACCAGATCGGCTCGTCCGCCATGGCATACAAGCGCAACCCCATGCGCTGCGAGCGCATCTGCTCGCTCAGCCGCTATCTGATGGCCGACGCCGTCAACGCTCCCATGACCGCGAGCGTCCAATGGCTCGAGCGCACGCTCGACGACTCCGCCAACCGCCGCATTTCCCTGCCCGAGGGCTTCCTCTGCGCGGACGCCGTGCTGCGCCTGTGCCAGAATGTCACCAACGGCCTGCACGTCAACGAGAAGATCGTCGACCGCACCATCCGCGAATACCTGCCCTTCCTCGCCACCGAAAACATCATGATGGAGGCCGCCAAGCGCGGCGGCGACCGGCAGGAGCTGCACGAGCGCATCCGGCAGCATTCCATGGCCGCGACCGCGCGCATGAAGGAGGGCGAACGCTGCGACCTGCTCGACCGTCTCGCCGCCGATCCCGCCTTCGGCATGACCCGTGCGGAGCTCGACGCCGTCATGGACCCCGCGCTCTACACCGGCCGCTGCGCGCAGCAGGTCGAGCGCTTTCTGTCCGAGTGCGCGCCCCTGCTCGCGGAAGCGCAAAGCGCCGACGGCGCGATCAGCCTGTAAACGC
>CALDMA010000217.1 GCA_937915075.1 uncultured Oscillospiraceae bacterium | reverse complement strand
CGCTTACGCCGAGGGCTACGACGTGCAGATCGCATGTATCCTCGCCGACCAGCTTGACCGTGCGCCGTATTTTCTTGTATATGCCGGACTTTATACAGCCCACTTGATCTCCGCAGAGTCCTCGGTGACCTCTATCCGCTCGATGAACTGTGCGGCAACGATCTTCTTTTCTTCAAAGCTCAGTTCGGAAAAGACAAGCTTATCCGGCATGGCCGGTCTCGATTTCTCGCGCTTGCGCGATGCAAGGATCTCCTCGCGCTCTTTCTCAAGGCGGGCAAGCGCACGCTGAAGGTATGCACCGTCTAAGCTCTCGTCGTTAGCAAAAGCATCCATCAATCGATCCGCCTTGCGGTCAAGCGCATCAAGCTTTTCCGCATAGACATCCTTCCGGCTCGGCTCGACCGGCTCACTTGGAGGGCATTCCGTGAGAAGCTTTTCAATTTCCACAGCAACAGCATTTTCCAGCTCGGTGAGATCGGCACGGATATCGGCATCGCATCGGGAGAGGTTGTAGCGGCCTGAGCAAATCATACGACGGAGGCCGTTTTTTCTTTGCTGCACGGTGATGCTGTATCCGCATTTGGCGCATTTCATCATACCGCTGAGCCAGCTGTGTGTGCCCTTGCCCGCATTTCCGATCTGTGCGTTGCGTGAGAGCTTGTCCTGACAGCGCAGAAAGAGGTCGGAGGATACAACACCGGGACTGTTCAGCACCGCAAGGTGATGATCCTTGACATCGGTGTATTTGCGGTCGTTTGCCTTGCGCTTACCGTACAGGAGAAGGCCGTGCTCTCCATCGAACGCGCTTTCCTCAGACACAACCTTTACGCCGAGTGAGGCATAGTATAGACGCACCTGAGCATCCGCATTGACATAAACAGGCGTATGAAGAACTCGGGCGACGCTGACATTATCCCAAGTACTGCGCCGAACACAGGGAATTTTCTCCCGATTCAGCATACCGGCAACACTTTTGAGGCTGGCGTCTTCCTCTGCGTACTTCTCAAAAATGCGGCGGACGATCTCCAACTGCTCCTTGTTCGGGATTAGCGTAGGACTTCCTGTGCTTGTCCGTCCGTTGCGATACCCGTAAGGAGCAGGTCCGCCAGGCCACGAGCCAAGCGCCGCCCGACTGTCATAGTTATCTTTCACGCGCTCTGCTGTCGTCTCGCGTTCCAGTTGGGCGAAAACCATGATGATATGGAGCATAGCTCGTCCCATAGGGGTCGAGGTGTCAAAGTTCTCTGTCACAGAAACAAACTCGACATTGTGCGCTTGCAGCACGTTCCAAAGCTGACCGAAGTCAGCAATGGAACGTGAGAAGCGGTCGAGCCGATAGACATATAGCTTGCTGACCTTGTCCGCCTTGATGTCCTTGAGCAATCGCTGAAAGTCGGGGCGATCTGTGTTTTTCCCTGAGTAACCCTGATCGCTGTACATTATCAGCGACGAATTGCCGGAGGTCTGGGTACATAGGTCAAGCTGTCCCTTGATGGAAAGGCTGTTCTTCTTTTCGACGGACTGGCGTGCATAAGCGGCTTCGTATCTCATCTTACGCGCTCTCTTTTCCGGCAGTCTTCTTCTGCGCCATAATCAAGGCTATGCAGGCGTTGCGAATGTCTTTAAGCTGTGCCGCACGTTCGTCCGGCGACTTGCTTTTGGGATGCGTGTGTTTGATTTCCATAGGGCAGGTCCCTCCTGCCTCCAGCTTATGAGAAGCCGACGAAGGAAATGCTGCGATTTTATGATCGGACAAGGCCATATTATGAGAAAGCGTCTCCTGTGAGGCGCTTTCTCATACGCAAACCCCAAAATGACATGTGACCGCGCGCTCCGCTGAGAGCGGCAGCCATTCTCGCAAAAGCCGTCGTCCGGCAGCATTATGCTCCTTGCAGCGACCTCCACGCATGGAATGGGCGCATTTGTCGCTATTTTTTACAAGCATGCCCAAGGACTTTTGGGCACAGCGCGCCGTATAGCTCAGAGGCGAACACTCCCGAAATTTTTACGCAGTCTCATACTTTGGGATGATTTACATTTCTCGCAAAGTCAGGTATACCAAGTCTGATCCGTGATGCGGCAAGGAATTTAATCGCTTATAAAATCAACGATGAAACGCTCGGAAATAGTAGCTGTAGAAGAAGTGCTCATAGTAAAGCCTTCCTGATGCTCTTGGCATCGCGCGTATTTTTTAGGTCGCCACCGTTATTTTGAAGTGAGGTTTTGTCTTGTTGCATCTCTCACTTTCTGGCCTTATTATAGTGAAAGTAATCTACCTAAAATTGGTAGATCACTTTATCTTTTTTGATTTTATTTTGCTTCGTTTCGTTCCAAAGTCGTAAGATGATGTTCGCACTTCTTCATACTTGCTTTTGGACGTTGAAAGATGAAAAAAGATGTTCAATAAAGTTCAAACATCTTGTTTCCTGAACAACTAAAGGTATATTATACCAACAAGGTTGCACTTTTCGCAGTTGCACATTTGCAGTTTTAGCCCCTGTTCTCTAAAAGCGTTTTGCACATAGAGTTGCACTCATTTCCCCGCAGGGTGCAAAAAGAGAGGGAGCGGATCGCTCCGCTCCCTCTGAAAAAGACTTAATTTTTTGGCGCTTTGGGCTTACTTGAAGTAACGATCAAGCAGACCCTTGAGCGCGCGGCCATGACGGGCCTCGTCGCGGGCCATCTCATGAACGGTGTCGTGGATGGCGTCGAGGCCGTTCTTCTTCGCACAGGCGGCCAGCTCGAACTTACCGTTGGTCGCGCCGAACTCGCAGTCCACACGCCAGGCGAGGTTCTTCTTGGTGGAATCGGTCATGTTGCTCTCGAGGTCGCTGCCGAGGAGCTCCGCGAACTTGGCGGCGTGCTCGGCTTCCTCGTAGGCGGCCTTCTCCCAGTACAGGCCGATCTCGGGATAGCCCTCGCGGTGCGCGATGCGCGCCATGCACAGGTACATACCGACCTCGCTGCACTCGCCGTTGAAGTTGGCCATGAGCTGATCGAAGATATACTTCTTGTTCTCTTCGCTGATCTGGTCGTTGTTCTTCACGGTCTTGGCGTAGACGCCGAATTCATGCTCGGCGGCGAGCTTCATCTCGCCCTTGACTTCCTCGAACATATTGCTCTTGGCGTGGCACACGGGGCACTCCGCGGGCGCCTCGGGACCTTCATAGATATAACCGCAAACCTTGCAGACCCACTTTTTCATATTCGTATCCTCCATTTGATTTTTGTTGGAATTTTTAGGTTGCTTGCCTTTGTGAGCTTAGTGTAGCATAGTATTTGCGGTTTTGCAAAGTTGCATTTGCAACTTTTTGGTAAAAATTTTATGAATTTCTTGCCATTGCCTTGAGAATGCGCGGGGCGAGGAGCACACTGACGACGATCTTCAGGCAGTCGCCGGGGAGATAGGGCAGCATATAGGCCGTGGCGAGCTTCGCCGCGCTGACGGCTCCGCCGTTGTAAACGTTGACAATGAGCGCGATGTAGGGCAGCCCGATGGCGTAAAGCACGGCGAAGCCGGCGACGCAGGCGAGCGCGAGGCGCAGCGGCGTGCGGTTTTTCTCTGCGAGCCTGCCGATGACCCATGCGGCGGGAATCAGACCGAGCAGAAAGCCGAAGGTGGGATTGAACACATAGCTGAAGCCGCCGCCGGCAGCGAAGATGGGGAGGCCCACCAAGCCGAGACCGACGTAGAGTGCCTGCGAGAGCGCGCCGAGCCTCGCACCGAGCAGCAGTCCGGCCATGGCGGTGAAGAAGCACTGCAGCGTGATGGTCGCGTGCATGAACTGGAAGTGGATGAACGCGCCGATGGCGGTCAGAGCGGCGAACAGGGCGCAGTAAATGAGGTCTCTTGTTTTCATGGGTCTGCCTTTCTTTTTCTCAACAGGATGGGGCCAGTGTAGCACAGCACGGCGTCTCTGTCAACCTATAATTTTATGCAGGTTTACATGGCGGACAAATGAAACGGGGAGATGGCATCTCCCCGCTTTGTGAGCTCAGACGTTGAAGCGGAAGTAGATCATGTCGCCGTCCTTGACGACGTAATCCTTGCCCTCGCTGCGCAGCAGGCCCTTTTCCTTTGCCGCGGCAACAGAGCCGCAGGCGATCATCTCGGAGAAGTTGATGGTCTCGGCACGGATGAAGCCGCGTTCGATGTCGGAGTGGATCTTGCCGGCGGCCTGCGGGGCCTTCGTGCCCTTGACGATGGTCCACGCGCGGCACTCATCCTCGCCGTAGGTGAGGAAGGAAATGAGGCCGAGCAGCGTATAGGAGCACTGGATCAGACGGTCCAGACCGGACTTTTCGATGCCAAGCTCCTCGAGGAACATGGCGCGGTCGTCACCGTCCAGCTCGGCAATATCCTGCTCGAGCTTGGCGCAGATGGGCAGCACCTCCGCGCCCTCCTTTGCCGCCAGCTCGGCAACGAGCTTGTAGTACGGGTTGGAGTCCTTGTCGGCAAAGCCGTCCTCGTCCATGTTTGCAGCATAGATGATGGGCTTGAGACTCAGCAGGTCGGCGGTGGCGATCAGCTCGGCGTCCTCCTTGCTGTCGGCTTCAAAGGTGCGCGCGCTCTTGCCGGCGTCGAGATGCGCGGCGAGCGCCTTGAATACCTCGGCCTCGTGCAGGAACTTCTTGTCGCCCTTGCCCATCTTCGTGGCCTTTTCCACGCGGCGGTTCACCATCTCGAGGTCGGCCATAATGAGCTCGAGGTCGATCGTCTCAATGTCGCCGATGGGATCGACGGGCACGTTCGTGCTGGCGTCTGCGACAACGTGCATGATGTTCTCGTCATCAAAGCAGCGCACGACGTGAACGATGGCGTCCGTGCGGCGGATGTTCTCCAGAAACTTGTTGCCGAGGCCCGCGCCCTGGCTCGCGCCCTTGACAAGGCCCGCGATGTCCACGAATTCGATGACCGCGGGGGTCTTCTTCTTGGGGTGGTACATCTCGGCGAGCTTGTCCAGCCGCTCGTCGGGGACCGCGACCATGCCGACGTTCGGCTCGATGGTGCAGAACGGATAGTTGGCGCTCTCCGCGCCCGCGTTGGTGATGGCGTTGAACAGGGTGGACTTGCCGACGTTCGGCAGTCCCACGATACCTAATTTCATAATTTCCTCTATCTCCTTATATTTCAAGGGTTTTGAGGCACTCGAATGGCACTTACTGTACCATTACTGTACCATTGTGCATTTTCTGACTCCGTTCAAACTGCAGAACGGCCTTCGACATCGAATCATCGGTCACATGAACGTACCGATCCATTGTTGTTTTGATGCTTGCATGACCCAGCAGCTTTTGCAGCACCTTGGGCTGCATACCGCTTTCAATCGCTCTTGTAGCATAGGTGTGGCGCAGTGCGTGCATACAAAAGTGTTTGATCCCTGCTTCGTCGCAGAGCTTATATAAGTGGGTATCATAGGAACTGTTCTTCGCTGGCTCTCCTGTTCGCCAGTTGATAAAGACAAGATCTCGCATGGACAAGCTCGCCTTTTCTCCGGTGTGCCGATCCATATAGTCCAATGTCAGCGACAGGATATCCGTTTCTCTGCGCTCGGGAACCCGCGCGTAAACCTTTTCCAAAATCTCGTATGCGCGGTTTGTGAGAGGGATCGTTCGATAACTCTGCTGCGTTTTCGGCGGTCCAGCCCGCCATTCGCCTTGCTCATGTCGATACTCTAATGTCTTATTGACTGTCAAAGTGCGCTTCTTCCAATCAATCGAATCCCATGTCAGGCCAATCATTTCACCCGTCCGAAGTCCCGTCTCCAATATCAGCGCATATTGATAATAGTTGTGAGACTTTTGAGCGGCTGCCAAGAATTTTTGCTGTTCCTCCACCGTCAGAAACTTGATGTCATTTACTGCACGCGTCGGCTTTGTAAACCGCACGCCATCCATTGGGTGCTTTTGAATCATGTCGTTCATAACTGCAGAGCGAAACATTGTTCCCATTGCGATATAGGTTTGCCGGATGGTTGAGCCTGCGTATTTCTCCTCCATCTGATTTAAGACCATTTTGCAGTGCATCGGCTTGACATCTGCAAGCTGCATGCCACCAATAAGCGGCTTCACGTTATACTCATAACGTTCACGGTAATTTCTGCGAGTATTGGGAGCCAGGTCTCCAACGATATGAGCGATCCAAAACTCAAACCATGCGTCTACCGTCATATCTGGCGGAACAAATATATTTTCGTGCTTATCTGCATACTTGGCATCGTCCAGCCAATTTCGTGCTTCCGGAAGTGAGGAGAAGCACTTGACCTGACGCTTCCCTGCCTTGGTCACAAATCTTGCGCTATATAAACCGTCCTTTCTTTGGCAGATACCCTTGCCACATTCTTTGCCTCGTAAACTCTTGCCCATTTAGAGCCTCCTTTCTCAAAAAGAGAAAAAAGCCCTATGCAACAATGTGATTGTAGCACATGGGCTTTCTTTTCTCAATAGTGAAATTACCGTCAAATCATCAACTTATGGCTGATATATTGCTCGAACTCCCTGCGTTTGACCAGCTTTTTGGACCCAACATAGAGAACAAACGGGCAATTCGGACTGCGCAGCATACTCTCGATCTTGTTGATTCCAATGTTGCTGTATGCTGCGGCTTCCTTAATCGTCAGCGTCATTTTGAGATGGATCGGCACTTGCAATTCCTCGACCATACTGTTACCACCTGTGTGTTACATTCCGGACTGTTGACTTAGAAACGTAGCATTGGGGGAAAGTAAGAGCTCGTCTGAGCTATCATCTCTTTCCGTATCCAAGTCCAGCAGCCATTTGTCTGGGATCGTGATCAGATCGGGCCCTGTGTTGCAGATCCGTTTTACAACATCTGCCTGGCACGAAAACAATGCGC
>CALDMA010000216.1 GCA_937915075.1 uncultured Oscillospiraceae bacterium | reverse complement strand
CTTTGCCTACAATGTTCGCAAGCAGAAAAAGCTGCGCCACGATGGCGAACGTTACATCTTCAGCCCCTACCGCCTAATCTGGAACGGCGATTATTACTATGTACTGGGCTATTCGGACAAGCATCAAGCTATTGGCAACTTCCGTGTGGACCGTATCAGCGCCCGTCCTGACATTCTTTCGGAGGAAGCCGTACCGGTCCCGGCGGACTTCGGTGTCGATGATTTTCTTGCGACCACCTTCCGGATGTACGGCAGCGAGTGTCAGGAGGTAGAACTGATCTGTGACAACTCCGTGATCGATGCAATCATCGACCGCTTCGGGACAGATGTGACCATCTACGCCTGCGATATGAGCACCTTCCGCGTGATCGTCCGGGTGGCCATCAGCCATATCTTCTTCAGCTGGATTTTCGGCTTCGGCGGGAAAGTAAGAATCAAAGGGCCTGAAAAGATAAAAACGGATTATAAAGAAATGGTCTCAAGGGCACTATCCAGTCTGTGACATAACAACATCGGGATAAGTAGGTCCAAAATACATACCAAAGAGGTGAAAACAATGCAGGAAAGAAATATGCCGCCATTTGCACCGGTGCTGATGCAATCGACGAGAGCAATCGGCTATAGTTTGGAAGCTGCAATTGCAGATATTATTGACAACAGTATTGCTGCAAAAGCTGGGAAAGTTCAGCTGTCATTCTTTCCGGTAGGCGATGCATATGTCTCAATTCTGGATAATGGTACCGGTATGGATGATGCTCAAATGAATATCGCTATGCAGTATGGAAGTAAGAGCCCGACTGAGACACGAGACTCGTCTGACTTGGGGCGATATGGCTTAGGCCTGAAGACTGCATCTTTGTCTCAGTGCCGTGTTTTGACCGTAATCAGCAAACAGGGAGATCAGGTAATTGGACGGCGCTGGGATCTTGATTACGTCATTAAAACAGGTGCATGGTCACTGTTGATCCTTGATAAAGAAGACTTTGCCTCAGTTCCTCATATTTCTGATTTGTACGAGCAGGATAGCGGTACATTGGTTGTATGGCAGAACCTCGACCGTTTGCTGATGGGCGAAGTAGATTATGAAAAATCGCTTGGCCGAAAAATGGACGAGGTAAGGCAACACCTTGAACTGGTATTTCACAGGTACTTATCCGGGGAATCCGGAATAAAAAAGCTAGAAATACTTTTCAATGGAGTAAAGCTTAAAGCGGCAGATCCGTTTTTGATAAAGAAGAGCACGCAAGCCATGGACACAGAAACGCTGGTGATTCGAGGGAAACGCATTCTGGTAACGCCATATATTCTGCCTCATATTTCTAAAATGACTGAAGAGGAAAAGAACCAACTTGGCGGCAAAGATGGAATTCGCAAACGGCAGGGCTTTTATGTATATCGAAACAAGCGGCTTCTAATTTGGGGAACGTGGTTCCGTATGATGCGGCAGGGTGATCTTTCAAAGCTGGCTCGTGTTATGGTCGATATCCCAAATGACTTGGACGATTTGTGGACTCTGGATATTAAGAAATCTCATGCAATTCCACCTGCCGAGGTGAGGAATAGCCTTCAGACTGTAATTGATCGTATTGCAGATAAAAGTAAGCGGACATGGACGTTCAGAGGGAAAAAGGAAACTTCGGATTCGGTTGAGCATATGTGGACCCGATTAAAAACGCCGGAAAACGGCATCGTATATGAAATCAACCGAGACCATGTGTTGGTAGATCAGATCGTTGCCGAAGCTCCGGAAATTCGAGGCAAGCTTGAAGCATTACTGAAATACATAGAACGAGGAATCCCTCTGAATCAACTTTACATTGATCTTAATAATGACGAAAAGATTGAGAATGATGCGGATATGGGCGAGCAGGAGATGTTCAAAACGCTGGAACAGATGCTGTCCGTTCTGCCCAGCAGCATTATGCGGCGTGAAATGCTTGAAAAGATAGAGCATACTGATCCTTTCTGCGGATATCCGGATGTGATTCGCGCTCTAAAAGCAAAGGAGGACGGCAATGTTAAACCCTAATATTGAAATGTTGGAAAATCTCATTTCCGCAGCGGTTAGTACTCGGTACAAGGAAGTTCCGCCTACAGAGGAAGAATTTCTTACGCTTGCACAAAGCATGCGTGCAACGCTGAGCACACTTCCAGTAACGGATGAGGAATTTGCAGAAATTCTTGTCCGTCTGCGTGCGTCGATTGTTATACAGATGGATGTCGGCGTGTACATCAATGATCGAAATACACCTCATAAATCATGGCTTCCTTCCAGAAGAGCAGATTTGGACTTTTTCTTCTGGAATCGATATAAAAAATATCTGGAGGAAATTAAACATTGGAATCCAAGGGTTACCGCAACGCTGGATAAGGTTTCTGACGAGATCGTCGATCTGCTCGGAGATCCGCAAAGTAAAGAACCTTTTCAGCGCCGCGGATTGGTGTTGGGCGATGTCCAATCCGGCAAAACCGCAAATTACACCGCAATCAGCAACAAAGCTGCTGATACTGGATACAGAATTATTATTGTTCTTGCAGGAATGATGGAAAATCTGCGCCAGCAGACTCAGTCTCGCTTGGATGCAGAGTTCTCTGGCCGGAAGAGTGAGTATTATCTGGATCCAAAGGCTGAACAGGGAATCAAAAACCAGCCTGTTGGTGTAGGCAGGTACGGCGTACAGAAGCGTATCGCAGCCTTTACCTCTGTGACTAAGGATTTTGACATCAATGTGCTGAAAAGCAATGATTTGAACCTTCAAAGCGTTTCAGATCCGATTGTCTTAGTCGTAAAGAAAAACAAGCGGATATTGAACAATTTGATTAAATGGCTCTCCAATAGTCGTGATAACACCACAGGGAAAATAATGCTGCCCATGCTCTTGATTGATGACGAGGCAGATAATGCATCTGTTAATACAAAGAGTGAGGATGACAGCCCAGCCGCTATCAATGCCTGCATTCGCCAGCTGCTGCACGAGTTTAATCAGGCTTCCTATCTGGGAATTACTGCGACACCCTTTGCCAATATTTTTATCAACCCTGAAACAGAAGATGAGATGATTGGCGATGACCTATTTCCCAGAGATTTTATCTACTCGCTGGCACCGCCTACGAACTACATTGGAGCTGATAAGATCTTCGGAGACGCAACAGAGAAGTTTTCTGATGTATTGATTCCGCTGCGGCGCGAAGAAATGGATCTATTTTTCCCTTTCACACACAAAAAGACATTGGAAGTGGATGCGCTGCCGCCCAGCATGTATGAAGCAATTGCATACTTCCTGCTGTTTAATGCAATTCGTGATCTGCGCGGCGATTATACCGAGCACCGCTCCATGATGATTCATGTTAGCCGTTTTACAGATGTGCAGAACCGAATTGCAGAAGCTGTAAATGAATGGCTTGTTCAAGTAAAGTCCGATGTGCAGAATTATGCTGCTTTGGATGATGAAAAGCGCGAGCAAATTGCATCTCTGCGTTATCTGCATAAAGTGTGGATGAAACACCAATTAGAAAAGATTAGCAAGACAAATTGGGATGACATTTGCTCCAATTACTTAAACCGCGCTATCGCCCCTATTGCAGTGCGCGCAGTTAACCAAAGAACTGGGGCAACAAGTCTGGATTATTTCAACCACAAAGAAGATGGCCTGCGCGTTATTGCAGTTGGCGGCAACAGCTTGTCCAGAGGTCTGACGCTGGAGGGGCTGGGAGTCAGTTATTTCTATCGTAAATCTCAAATGTATGATACGCTGCTGCAGATGGGACGCTGGTTTGGTTATCGTCCAAACTACGAGGACCTTTTCAGAATTTGGATGGCAGAAGAAGCTATTGACTGGTATGGGTACATCACCAGAGCGGCCAATGAGCTTAAAGATGAAATTGCAAAGATGAAGCTCGCCAACCAAACACCGATGGAGTTTGGTCTGAAAGTACGTCAGGATCCGAACTCACTTATTGCAACAGCTCGCAACAAAATGCGCTCGGCAACACAGGTAAGCCGCCCGGTAACTGTATCGGGAAAGCTGCTTGAAACGCCCAAGCTCAAGGCCAATCCCGAAATACTGAAAGCAAATGAAGCTGCATTCAAAGAATTTGTGGATCATTTGGGCAGTGCCGGAACTCGTGACTTCTCTGTGAAGCCATATTATTGGCGCGGTGTAAACAAAGAATTGGTTGTGCAGCTGCTTCTTGACTTTGAAACGCACCCGTGGCACCTTGCCTTCCAAGGCAGAGCGCTTGCTGAGTATATCGATGAAAAAATGGACAATGAGACTTGGGATGTTGCCCTTATTACAGACGGTGAAGGCTCAGAATATGAGCCTGGTCTCAAATGCGGCAACGAAGTGCTCTCGATTAAGGCAACTGAGCGCCGTTCTGTGATAGCTGATGACAAAATGATTCGGATCAGCGGAACCAAAGTGAAGGTGGGTTCCGGCGGCTGCACAAGAGTTGGATTAACCAAAGAACAGATCGAAACAGCAAGGAAACGCTTCAAAGAGCGAAATGGGGACAAGCATATGTCTGACAGTGCCTATTTGATTCGAGAGCGAAGCCCGTTGCTGATGCTGCACATCATTGAAACAGATTTGGATAAAGTCGAATCTACCAACAGAGAAGTTCCTCCCTATTTATTCGCACTTGGCGTTGGCTTCCCAGATACTGGTGCCGGTATCCGTACTGCGAATTACATGGTGAACATGGTTGAACTGAAAAACTGGATGGATCCTGACGAGGAAGAAGACGAATGAAAATTACTGCTGAATATCTTCATGAGAAGTGGAACGCCTTCAACTACTATGACGGAGGATACATACAAATTGAGGTGAAACACGCCCTTGAATGGCACGTTGGCTACAAGGAGATTGACCAGAAAGCCTTGGTGATTATTTCACAGAATGAGCCGGAACTTCTGCCGTCTTCCAAATCAATTGTTGTAACCAAGGGCCGCCGCACAGACGGACGATGGACTCTTTCCTTTGTGCTTATGCGCAATGAACAGGACAGCGTTTTTGAATTGCTGTGCGCGGATTTGATCTCTTATTCTCAAATAGCAGATAATGAGATTTCTGCTTTGAATTTAACAGTGCGGCGCTTTAAGCAATGGAACAAACTGCTTGAGCATCAAAGAAAAAGCCTGATGGATGAGAGTAACCGCAAAGGATTGCTTGGCGAGCTTATCTATCTGTGCGAAGTGATTGATGCCGGATATCCAATTCTGCCGGCGGTTCAAGGATGGGTCGGCCCGGATGG
>CALDMA010000215.1 GCA_937915075.1 uncultured Oscillospiraceae bacterium | reverse complement strand
CACAGTGCAGCGGAGCCGAGCAGCATGACGGCACGGTAGAGATTCGTGCAGAGGTCACCGGGAAAAGCATCGAACAGTGCATTCCAGTCGTATACCGCACCGATGGCATCCATAAATGCGTGGTAGACCGCACACGCCATGATGCTTTTTGTCGCCTTATAAAGCGCTGCCAGCGCAAATGCCCAGACGAGAATGTTGATGCTAAACCCGATGAAGCTGTCTCCGTAATGATTAGATGTGGGATCAAGCCACAGATCTATATGCCAGACATCCCATATTGCAGCAACCGTCAGCACGCTGAACGGGAATTTCATGTGTTTTTCCAGCTCGGGCTGTAAAAAGCCGCGCCAACCGACCTCTTCTGCAATACCGACAAACGGAATCATCACAAGAAGTCCCAGCGGAAGCATATACCACGGCGAACCGTTGGGTGTACCGCGCAGCAGTGCAAAAAGCAGTGCTGTCATGCAGAAGTCCGCAGTCAGAAGGACGGTTTTTTGTTTGTTTTCCGTATGGAAAATGCGGGAAAAGAATGCTTTCATCCCGATTTGCTCCCGGCTAAGCGCCAAAATCAAAACGGACAGGAACGGTGCCGGTGTGGAAAACGCCATGCCGATCAGTGCATACACAATATATCCGACAGTGATCGTTCCCGTCTCGGCATACGCCTCAGAATACGGCTTCAGCCAAAAATTCAGTGTCACGAAGGTAAATGCCCAAAAGCCGACGATCAGCAGCAAATACATCCATACTGTTTTAGTTTCTCTTTTCACGTTTCAATCCGCTCCTTCGGTCTGCACCCATTCTTCCTGATCACGGAGCCGCCCGGAAGCAGCTTATATGCTGCAAAGGGCAGGGTACCGATCAAAAACCTGACTGTCCCTTTCGTTTTCATCTTTTCCAAAAACTACCGCCTTTCTCCAGCAAAACCAACGCATAACTGTGAGCGTAGTTTTCGCTGAAATAGAAGTCCGCGCAGCGTCCCTCCGGGTAGTAGACGATGCTCCACAAGGTCTTTTCATAGTGTCCGTCGGACTGGGGATAGTTCTTCTGCGCCCCGCGCTCCAGCAGGTCACGGACGCCCTGTTCATCAGCGGGGCCGGTGTGGGCGGAAAGAATATCATAGCGCAGATGGGACTGCTCCGAGCCAACGCCCTGCTTTTCGCAGTCGGCAAGATAGTGGTTAGTGACGACCCTGGTTTCCGTTACCAGCATCTCACCGCCGACATACTCCACCACCACGCTTCTGCCGGTGGCATCCGCAATGGACAGGTGGTGGGCATAGCCGATGGAGGAGTGCATATCGTACTGCCGCAAGAGCGCAATGGCCTCGTCCACATTGGCCGCTTTGTCCAGCAGCAGGCGGATCGCCGTGGTGGTGGTCAGGCTTACCTTGCCGGTCTGCTGATGGGTCTCTTCCTTGTCGCCGGCGATCAGGTCGGCCACCGCAAGTCCCTCCGAGTTCATGCCGTCCAGCGGCACATAGACCGCCGCAAGGCTCTGCATCCGCTCCATCAGAGAACCGTCCGGGACATACTCCTCTCCGAAGCTCAAAAAATCAAGGCAGCAGGTGGAAACAGACTCATAGCCGTTCTTCGGCTTGGTATGTACGATCATGGCCTGACTTTCCTCCCAGTCGAAGTTGCGGCCAAAGAGGTAGCTGCCGTTTTCATCTCGGGTATAGATCGTAGAGCAGCCAAAGCTGCCGGTCTGCACATTGCTTTCAATTTTGTAAAACCCATGGGACAGGAACGAAATGATGTAGTCCGCCAGCTCGCTGTCGCTTTTTGCCCCACCTTTTTGGAGAAAGTCGTCAAAGCCGTAATCTCCCGCATATTCCATGGCATACAGCCCCGGCTCCAGCTGCTCAATGCTATTTGCGGCTTTCAGAATCGTGCCAAACATCGCCCATGCGCCGATAAGTATCACCGCTATCAGGATACCCACCGTGATACCGCCCCACTTGAGAATTCTTTTTCCTGTGTTCTTTTTCATGGTCTGCTCCTTTCAAGCAGGCAGCAACCTGCCGTTCGGTAGTATAATGGTGAAAGAAACTGCGGCTGTGCCGCTGCGGGCACAAGCCGCCAGAATGTGATCTGAGTTTTTGCACAGCCGCGCTGCAAAGAAATGTTGAGATGCGTTACACAGGCGTTCCTACTTCGATCAAATTACCATCAGGGTCATAGAATCTGACCACCTTTTGCCCCCAACTGTGTGTCATAAGGCGATTGACATATTCGGTTTCAGGGTAGAGCGCCTCAAGACGATCTATAAATTCTTCTATATTGGATTCTTCAAAATACAATTCCGACTGATTACTTTTGGGAAGAATACGTTTTTGCGTGAAATTTTCCCAATAGGCAGTTTCCTGTAAAAACACTTGATTTGTCAGTTCCATATTTCCATCGTTGTCTTGTAAAAGCTGAAGTCCAAACATATCTTGATAAAATTTTAATAGACCTTTCCCATGACCCTTTGCAGACACGAAATAATCAGTGTCTCATTCCATCCGGCAAACAATCCTTCTGCTTTTGAGGTATCTTCCAATTCGTACAGCATCAGCTCTTTCCCCCTGTTTCATACATTTTGAAGAACTGACGGATATGGCGCTGCATCAACCCCATTACTTCCGCCTCTCGCTCCGGCTCCCGGTCGCAGAGATTGATCCAGACGGAAATGGGGAAGCAAAGCTGCGCCGCCATGATTTCAGGGTCACTGCCTGTCAGCTTGCCCTGACGGATGAGGAAGCGGACAAGCCCCGTGCAGTAATTCAGCACATCCGTATAGTTTTGCTTGGTCTGCAAGGCCGCCATCTGGGGGTTGCGGAACTGCTCAATGGTCAGCATCTTCCGAGCACGGCGAATCTGTGGGTCGTGCAGAATGTAGCGCACCTGTCCCTGAAGCATCTGCACGGCGGTGTCCGGGGTCATATCCTGCTTGTCCTTCGTATAGGCGGGATCATCCCAGTTTGCCTTTGCAAAAATGGAGTGCTTTTCGTATCCCTCTAAGGTCTGTTCCATCAGTGCATCCAGAATTTCCTGCTTGCTGGCAAAATGGCTGTACATGGAGGCCTTGCGAATGCCCACCGCATCCGCCAGCTGGGAGATGGAGGTAGCCTCAAATCCCTGCACCGAGAACATTTCCAGCGCCGTATTCAAAATCTCCTGCTTTGTGTTACCCTTATCCATGCCGCTATCCTCCTGATAATCGTAATATCTATATTGTAGCTACCGAACGATAGGTTGTCAATAGTGGAGGGGTAAAAATGTTGAATGTTATGACACCGCCCACAGGTGCTCGTGGCGTACTGCTCCGTGTCGTTTATTGAACGGTCGAGAGAAGTTGGATGATTGAGCATCAAAAGCCTGTTTTTCTGAAAAAGTGACGCAGAGCAGTACCCATCGGTATTACTCTGCGTCTTTACGTTTGGCTCTTATGAATGGAATCCTTACGGTGTTCTTACTTCAGGGGGCGCAAGTGAAGCTTCCGGCCGTGCTCCCCATAGGCAGCACATCAACCACTGCCCGCTGCTGTGTTTTTGAATCCCATATTTTCCTTATCGCAGTCCGGCGGTCTGCATGATGGCCTCGATGGGTTCTACCGGATCGCTGCCCCAAGTGATCTCCACATCTTCACAACCGGCGCTGTCCAGCAGCTCTCGCGCTTCATCAGTCAGGAGTTTTTGGTAGGCATCATCCACAAGTTCCAGCTTTTTCAGGCAGTCGGCCAGATCGTTGTTTTTCGCAGCCAGCCATGTGGAGGCGGCGTCGCTGATCTCATCCGTACCAAGGCCGGTGTTCACGCCCCAGTCCAGCAGCTTGACCGCTGCCTGCACAGCCAACAGCGAAGAACCGGATGTTCCGACTGTAACACTTGTGTCAATCTCGTCCAGAATTGGAAGCGTCAGCACCGGCGGCACATCGGCCGGTGCATCGGCTGCGTCAGAGGTGGAGCAGGTCACGCCGTCCGCAGAGATCGTGACATACAACTTTTCCTGCGTCACATCGTAGAGGAATGTACCTTCGCCCAGCAGCATATCGTCGGCATCATGCGCACTAACAGTAAAGAGGACGGCGCTGTTTTCTTCCTTGGAGAGCTGCACAATATCATCTCCAGTAAAAATCCATTCACCAGCCTTTAACAGCGAACCGTCCGCATTCTCACATACCTTTGTAAAGCTGCTGCCGCCGTGCAGGGCGATAGAGCTGGCATCATCGCGCTCCAGCTTGACATACACACCAAGGCCGTCGGATTCAGCGAGCGCGTCTGTCCCGGATGAGGTACTGTTCTTCGGCTCTGTCAGGCTGGTACACCCTGTCATAAAGACAGTTACCAGCAATACCGCTGCGGTCAGCAGCATCGTCATTGTTTTCTTGTGGTTTTTCATAGTTCCTCCTATAAGTTCATTGCCCGGAAAAAGACTGTTGGTAGATAGGCAGTACCCGTTTCCAGAATACCAACCCATTTACAAGGAGCAGTACGCCGAATATCACCCTTGCCGCCCACTCTGGGCAAAGAAGGGCAATGCCATTCATATCCCCACCGCCGAAAAAGCCGCACAGGACGCTTAGATACAGCGGATCGAGCAGTAAAAATGCAATCGTTATGTAGTAAAGCACTGCACGAAGCAGCTTACTCTGAGCGCAGCAGATGTTCTTTGCAAGCGCTGTCAGCAGGTATCCAACGCAGAAAGTCGCCAGCGCACCCACAAGGCAAAAGATGCCAAGCTGCATATTTGTCATGTGCTCGGCATATACGTCAATTTGAACGCCAAGTCCCATAAGCCTAATTTGCTTAAACACGCCGGTGAGCAGGGCATACAGCAGATGTGCGCCCTCGTGAACGAGGTAGTAGGCGGCAAGCGCAGCCAGAATACCGATGTATTGTCGTGTTCGTTTTGACATGATCTGTCCATCACCCCCCAAGAATCACTTCGCCTCGCGGAGCGCCTTCAGGTTTTCCAAAACAAGCGGACTGTTCACGGCGATTTGCCTCAGCGTCGGACATCCATCCATCTGTCCGCAGTCGGCGCAGGTATCAAGGTTCTTTTCCCGAACGCAGTTGTGTACGGGGCAGAGCTTGTCGCAGAACGGCGTTTTGGCTCCGTCTATGCGGCATCCGGTGCAGTTTATCATTTCCGGCGTAATTGGTACGCCGTTGAGCTTTGTCCAAAGCGCGGCAGTTTTCTCACGCAGGGCGTTGTCGTTTGTAATCGTTGCGATTCTGGCGTCGCAGGTTTCACA
>CALDMA010000214.1 GCA_937915075.1 uncultured Oscillospiraceae bacterium | reverse complement strand
TATATTCGGTTCCCAGCCGGTCTGTGTGGTATGCCCCTGATCCTTGTTGACGCGGTACAGCTTGTCGATTCCGTTGTCTGCAAAGACGAGCCTGTCCCCGGGCTTGACCACCATATCAGGTGCCCAGCGCGCGTACAGTTCCTTTGCCTTTAGTGCATCTGTATCGCTCAGGCTTGCGCTTGCCTTTACGATATACGGACGCAGCGCCCGCGCTCTTTCGGTATATGTAGCCATCATTCAGCCTCCCCAAGAAGAATTTTCGCCGCCTGTTCCGCATCGGCGGAAGCTTCGCGCAGCAACTCAACCTCTGTTTTCTTGCCCATCTTGCAGGTGCATGTCCCGTCTCGATTGTCAGTAATCGGTCCGGCAACGCAGTAGTCGGAATAATCCCATTCCTGTACAGATTCCTGCGTCTCGCCGGTAGGCTGACCACTTGCATCATACACGGGTACGGTATCGCGCTGCACGACACTCCATACAAGGCCGTTCACAAAAATCTGTGCTGCTTCTGCATAAGACGCAGACAGTTTGATTGTGCAGGTGCTACGGTTCCCCCAGTTATAGTCCATCTCCAAACCGGAAATTTCAGCCGGGTATTCCTGATTATTTGTCTTGAAATAAATCATATATGCCTCCTACGACTCTACGATTTCTGCGGCAATAGCCATATGCGTTCCATCAGTTTTTGAGCAAATAAATTTTATTGTTGCATCCGAAGCCGGAGTGTATGTATATGTTGTACTTGCCGAGAAGCCTGCTCCCTGTGCAACTATCGTTCTATTGAGTTTTACATACATTTTGTCCGACCAACCGCTGCCCACCGCGCCCGTTGTCACAGTCACCACTACGCGCTCTGCTGCACTGACAAGGAGTGTTTCCCCAGGATAATGCTTTCCGTTATATGTTACATAGCCACCATCGATTGGAAAGTTCGATACCTCTGTTGTAAGCGTCAGCACATTTGCAAGCGGGATGTTGTGAGACACGCCATCAATAAGGACTTTCCCGCATTTGATTTTTTTGCTCACGCCGTCCACAAGCGCATTGCCGCCCTTGATTGTCTTGTAAACGCCGTCTATCAATGTCCTTCCTGCCATTCCACCACCTCAAACATACTGCCATGCGATTTGACCGTTGACAGTTGGAGTTTGCACATCCGAAAACAACGCCTGCCCGCGTGCCATGTACGACGTGTAGTTCGTATCATCTTCTGTAACGGCTGTGGTTCTTCCGATTTTGTTGTTGATCGCCGTCTCGTCCGGGCTAATCTGCTTCGGGAATAAATCAATCACATCAAGCCCTCCTTACATTTGGATATACGCGCACGGAATATCAACTGTCGGCACAGTATCGCAGGAGAAGGTAATCCCTGTTTCATCTGCGCCATAGACCTTTACCCCACATTTGGCCGCTTCTTGCCATTGTGCCAGCGTCGCAGACGTGTCAAGGCCGACCGCGATATTCCGCCCTGTTCCGATTGTAAGAACAGTCTTCTGCTTCTTGTCTGACCATCCTGCAACAGTCAAATTAAATGTGGAACCAGCGGATTTTTCCGCTTTCCCGTCGATCTTCTGCAGCTGTACATCACGCAGCTGATTTTCAGATTTAATTGTAGAGATATCTCTCGAATTCTCACGCGTCTGATCTAAAAGCTTCACGACAGTTTCTTGCAGAGTGACGATCGCGGTACCTGCGCTGCCACCTGCGTTGATTGCGTCCTGTACCTGCTTCGTCAGCTTTTCCATGCCGACTGTATTGTTCGGAATAGACCCCAGCGAGACGGACGAAAGCTGTGCCTGTACGTTCTCGATTGCCGCCTGAATGGTGCTTGCATTTATCGCAGTAGTCGGCGTAAATGCGAGATTCGAGGCAATCAGCGCCGGAATGAGAACGGTATTGATGTAGTTCTGCACCGCAAGACTGCCCGCATCAAACTTGGCTTTCAACTCCGCTGCGGAAAGTCCACCTACATCGTTTGGGTAATCATCCAGCTTCTGCACAATACTGAGGTCTGTATCCAGTGTCGGAATGCTCACTTACGCCACCCCCGTTTCGTTGAGCGCTCTTTGAAGTTCTCCGTAGCCGCTGCCGCCATTGACCGGGATTTCTCCGGGCTGCGGCGTTGCAGGAACAAGGTTCCCATTTGTCGCGCCCTGATTCATCTGCGCCATTGCCTGATTGCCTTTCAGCTTGTCGATCAGTTCCTGCCGCTTGGAAACATAGCCCTCCGGAATACGTTCCAGATAATCTACCAGTTCAATTTTTCCCTGCATCAGCAGATTGTCGAGCGTCTGAACGGTTGTGATTTCCGACCAGTACGCCGACGCGCCGACGTCAAGCTTCAGCGAAAGCGGGATTTTGTTCAGAATCTCGAAGTCGAACGGCGTGTTAAAATCCTGCTCCGGAAGTGTCATGCCGAGCGGCTGCGAATTCAGCTGGTCTTTTGTCAGCATTTTCACCTGAACATAGCGCGTACCGTAGTACACACGCATATGGTCAAGATAAATGCGCCCTAAATCCTCAATGGATTCATACATATTCAGCTTTACCAGTTCCAGCGGTGCATTCGAGGCGCGCTGCAAGGCCACAATCGCCGACGTATTGTCCGGGCGCGTGTCGCCAAGTGCGGCGTCGGACGCGCCCATAAAGTTCTGTGTATAGTTGATCGCGCTGTCGATGAACTGCGATACCTGCGGGCTGATTGCAGCCGGGTCAAGGATCTTCGCAACGTTATTGACGTCGCCGCCGTTGATACCGATAGCCGCGCCAACACGGCTGTCCCAGCGAGGAATGCGCGTCTTGTCATAGACAATTTTCGGGAATGCCGTTGTCATAAGGGACAGCATCGACATTGCGAACAGCTTATTGACGAAGATCTGATTCGGGATCAGTTCCGCGATAAGCGCCTGTCCGTGATAGCAGTCCTGCACATAGTCCCACGGCATCCATGTAATAGGATAAAGCTTCAGTTCCGTATCCTTCTCCGGCTCTACCTCAACGTCCCTCGTGCATTGATAGCTATGAATCGTTCCGGTATCTTCATCCTTCCAGAGATAGACGATGAGCGTGCAAAGCTTGTCCTGCAAGGTGTCCATCTGGTTTGTATAGTCTTCTGTGTCCGGGCGGATCCGGTCAAGATCGTCCTTCTTGACGCCGTTGCGCTTGGCAATGCGGCGTACCTCTTCCACCATGAGACGGCGCGGGATGATAATGTAGGGCTGTGTCTGCACGCGCCGGTCGTTCGGGTTGCCGAAGATCACGCGCGTATTCTCGATGATCTCCGTGACGATATCGCCCTTGGCCTCCTGCCCGGTTTCGATATCCGGGTCGAAGTATGTATATGTCGCGCCGTCACCGTCTACCGCAGCGTTCCGCATGAACTGGCGCGTCAGCGTGACAATTTTGTTCCGCTCGAAGATGGCTGCGAACTGCTTGTTCATAACGTCAGCAACTTTTTCAAGGTCGCCTAGGGAATACATACTGGTCGAGCCGAGCGGTGAAGCCTGCATGGACAGATTGTCACTGGAAATCGTCGCGATCTGGAACAGGGCTACGCGCTTTAGAAAGTTAAAAACCGGCGTTGGCAGGCCATTGCTTTCCACACCCTCCCACTGCTTGCCGATAAAGAAGTTTTCGTTTTTCTGTACCGTGTCGTACAAATTTAGCTGCGTGTTGACCTGTACGCCACGGTCGTATCTGGAATACGCCTTTGCAGGCGTCATTTTATCTGTTATCATTTCCTGCCACCCTGCGGCTGTCCGTCATAGCCGAGAATATTGTTCATGCCCGCCATCATTTTCTGCATCTGCTCCTGCATCCGGCGTTCTTCCTCAGATAAAGCCGTCTCCGCCACTTCCGGCTCACTTGTCTTCTGCTGCGGTGAAGTGCCTCGCGTAACGAGAACATAGCCGAGAACGCAAACCGCGATCTGGCAAGCCAGAATCAGCACCTGTAAAATCAGCCCAAGAATTGTTTCCATGTTGACCTCCTATTTCACATTGCCGGTATACCGAACCTTCTGGTCGATGCCGAGCACAGTCACGTCGCCGAAGGTCGAACCGCTTGTAATGATAATTTTGTAATAAACGAACTTCTTCACTTTCAGCTTGATCCGCTCGATCTGCGGCGCACGGTTTGTCAGGAACGACCAGTGAATAAAATTCACATGATCGAAGCCGGACAGATTTGAGGAAACCTCTTTCTCCGCATAATCGCTCTTTTTGTCAGAACGGGCCGAAATCAGAATCCGTGCATTCGTCGCGGGCTTCATCGAAACCCAGATAATAGAACTGGTTTTCCGCTTGAAGTCTGCGTTGAAAGACATATTCCCGGATTCGTACCGGGATTGAATCGGCTCTTCGTCGTCAGCTGTGTGTATATGGTCGAAATCGACCAGCCGCCCGTCCGAGAAGCCGAGATACATTTCCTTGCCATCAGCGCACCCACAGGCCGCAGGAAGCCCCGTGAACATATACCATGTATCGTTTTCGTAATTGTTGACCAGCACGGTTCCATCCGCGTCGTTCAGGAACACAAAGTATTCGTGCGTCATATTGTTGTCGAACGTGAAAATTTTCGTCACGTCGGCCTGATTCATAGTCTGCTGGACGCGGGCAGAAACGTTCTTGGCATTGCGCTCGTCCGCATAAAGCGTGGTCGCAAGCCTCCACTCGAAAATGTTGCCTGCGCAGATAGAGCGCGGGTAGTTGTTGACAAGCTGCACCTGTCCGGGCGCTTCGTTTCCGATCTCCCGGTGAATCGGGACAGTGTAGAAGCCCGCCGTTGTGCTGCCGTCTTCCAGCGTGATTGCAGAATAGCTGGTCGCATAAACCGCATCCGGCTTGAAAACCAGCAGCTTCGAGTAGTGCCGAGACATGGACGTGATCGGCGTGTTGGCCGTGCCAATCTGCATTTCGTACAGATCCGGGAAATACTCGGCGCTTGCTTCGCCGTCTTCCGTCACGCCGCAGTAATATGCCTTGTTGCTGCCGTCGCCGTACAGAAATACGCGCGTATCGGAAGATCCGTTGAAAAACTCGCTGAACCGCATTTTTTCAATCTTCCCGCGCAGTGTGTTTGCCACGTTATAGAAAATCTCGACATTGTTGCTGCCCTGCGCCGGGGCCTCCGTGAAAGTCACTGTTCCGGCCTCTTTATCAACCGTGAAGCCGGTCGTCTGCTCTGCATTTTCTACGAAAACGAAGTCAATGCTCGTGACATTCGTTTCCGGAAGCTGATAGACCGTGGATTCTCCGTCAGCAGAGAAGCGTACACGGCGTTTGCCCGTCAGCATATTGACTGGCTCCAGCGTTGTGCCGCCCCCGCCCGGTGCGGAAGCGGTCACAATGACTGGAACATATCCGCTTACGGTATCGACGTATCCGATCCCATCCCATACCAGATATTCCGAACCGTTCAGGATATACAATTTGTCGCCGAAGCCAAAAAACGCGGTCGGCGCATCAAGAATGTCGCCGATGTTCTCCGCTCCGGATTCTGTAATATTCCAAACTGCGCCGTCAGCTGCGCAAACGGTCACTTCGCCGCCCGCAACATAGCCGTGCCACATCCCGCGCACGGCTCCTGTAAAGTTGTGCAGCGTCTGAAAGCCCGGTCTGACGCGCAGATGATATTCACTTGTGATCTCGAAGTTCTTCAAAACGGATGCTTCGCCCATTTTCAGCTGCGTATCGCCGTCCGTGGACTCGTTCAGCCCCAGAAACTTCTTAATTGTAAAGATTTTGCTGTCGTCTTTAGTGGAAATTGTCGCCATAGTATTTATCCCTCAAAAGGAATAGGGCGTACATTGCTGTACGCCCTATGTTTTGCTTACGCATCGACCGCCTCAGCCATATCAGACCAGAACATGCCGGTCTTGAACGCCGCTGCGCGAATCGTATCACCAGCCGCAGAAGTCGGCTTAGAAGAAGAACTGTACTCAACCGCAGTCTTAGAGAAACGCGGGTCGGAGCCGTCAAGCGTGTACTTGATGGTCTCACCTTCGCCTGCGGTCAGCGTGACGGTGTGGCTGGAAACCGAAATCGTCGGTTTCGTACAGACCTTACCAGCCGCGCAGGCAACATAGATGCCGTTCGCCATGGTCGGCATAACGAATGCGTCGTACAGGAAACGACCTTCCACAAGCGCGCCGCTGTAGCCCTGCGGGTCGGTGTGCATTTTGTACTCATGCAGTTTCACAGGGGAAATCGCGGCGTTCTTGAACACCAGCATGAAGTACACGTTCGCGGGCATTCTCGCAATCTTCTTGACGGGAACGCCGTCAAACTCACCAACAATACCCTTGCCGAGTGCCTTTGCTGCCAGCGGCTCAATGTTGTTCCACTCGGAGGCAAGCTTGATGAACTTGTAATACTTCGGATTGATGTAGAACGTGCGGCCTTCCGCCGGAACGTTGTGCTCGTCAAGCGCGACGTTCGCATCAAGCATATTCTCGACAATCGTAGTCTTGGACGGTTCAGCCGAAAGAGCAACGTGCAGACCGGCCTTTTCTGCCCACTTGTCCATACGATAATTGTCGATTTCCGGGGTAACAACCTCGCGCATCTCGCGGCGCAGACATGTACCCGCTTTCTTGATGCCCATCTGCTCCTTCATGTCGCCCTTGTCGATAACGAAGGAGAACGAGCGGTCCTTTTCCATCGGGAGTTCGTACTCCACGTCGGTCAGGTCCTTCGGAGTGCCGTATCTGTTGCCGTTGCCTCTGCGGTTGTAGTCAACGAGCGGCACCGTGCCTACCTCGTGGAATCTGACAGACTTTACGCCGATAAATTCGCCGTCGAACTTCTTGCTGAACGAACCCTGCGTGTAGCTGTCCTGAAAAAATCTCTCCAGTACCTGACTGGAATACTTGTCTGCAAGATTGATAACTCCTGCCATATAGACCTCCTATTAGTCGTCGCTAAGGAAGCCCTCCAGGAACGGGTCTTTGCCGGTTTCCCGCTTTGTCGATTGCAGGCTCCCCAGCGATTTTTGTTTATTGCTTTCGTTTTTAGCTCGGATAGCCAGCTTTTCGTTGGCCTCCTTGAGTTGACGTTCCAACTCATGCCGCTGGTAATCGCCGTAAGCGTCTACCAGCAATTCCCCCCTGCCGACAGCCGACCAGACCTCTTGCGGAATGGTCTTGGGATCGACGCCCTTGAACTTCTCTTGGAACCGGCGGATATCCTCACGCTGCCGTGCTTCCGTCTCACTTTTGCGCGCTTTTTCCGCCGTGGTCGCCTGCAATCGGCGTTCTGCGTCCTCGCGCAGAATCCGTTCGCGCGCCACCTCCGGGCTAAGTCCTTGAGAAACGAGCATATTTGCGCGAATTGCGGTCAAAAACTCCGGAAGATCCTTCCCAGCTGCTTCCGCCGCCGCTTTCAGGGCTTCAAGAACAGGTGCATTCTCATCGCGGTACTTGGAAAGTTCCGCGTTCTCCTGCTGTAGCCGGTTGCGTTGCTCCGTTACATGGTCATAATTCAGACCTTTCTGCGCCAGTTCCGTTACCTGCTGCCGCGTATACGGCTTCGTTTCCTTGTTGTACTTGAGGTCGAACATTTGTCCGTCAGCGCCGTCCTGCTCGTCAGCAGCCGTGCCGTCTTCACCCTGCGCGTCCTCAGCGTCTGTGGATTCCTGCTCCTGCGAGGAGTCTGCCTGTTCCTCCGACTCGGGCTGGTTTCCGTCGCCGTCGTCCTCAGTCATGTCCTCGAATTCGCTCAAATCCACGTCGTAGTTGTCGTCGTCAACAACAACTTCGGTTTCGTTCTCGTTCATGGTGTCCTCCTGTATTTGGCTATGGTGGGCCAATTTAACGGCTATGGTGGGCCGTCAGTTTACGCATTTAGCAGAACAATCCGCCGTAATACGGCGTAATGTCCTCCCATTTGGACGCTTTCTTTGCCGCCAGACTCTGAATCAATTCAGAGTATTTGGAGTTGAAAAACGCCGCCATGGAATCATTTTCGCCCAGCAGCAAATGTGCCGCGAGACCGTAGGGCATGATGCCCTGTGCAAGCACGTCGTCCAGATCAATGACATCCGTAAAGTTCTTGATCTCCGCGCAGATATCGCGTGTCCCGTCTTCCTGCGCCTCGTAGGTATCAGAATACGGAAACAGTTCATGCCGCAGGATATTGAGAATCGACAGCGTGCGCAGCTTATATTCAGAAGTATCCGCCGTCGATGTTTCGCCAGTCGTTTCGTTCTGCTCGTCCATCAGATGGATCGCACGGGCAAATACCCAAGCTGCCGTTGTCGTGTTCATACCTAAACCCCTTTATGTACTCAATACCCAATATAGGAAGCGCTCGGCGCGCCGCCGGTCATGTACTCATCGTAGTCGTCCAGCCGGTCTTCTTCGTAGTCGTCCACCTCGACCGGCTTTTCCGGTTTCAGCGTCCGCATCACGCAGAAATAGCGCAGCGCGTCTACATCGTGTGTCAACTCGTGCGGCTGCTTGGCGCAGTCGTTCGGATTCTTTTCGTCGTGCTGAATCGCCTGCAAATCGTCAATCAGGCTTTTGCAGCTTTCGCAGATCAGAAGCCCCGGCTTCCCGTCCGGCAGCGGCTTCAGCATTTCCTTAACAGCCATAAAGCCCTGCACGCGGTTGTTCGCTGCTTTCAGAACCGGCAGGCCGCATTCGCCGAAGATCTGCGCCATTGTCTTGCCGGTATCCTTTTGTGTTGACCACATATCCGGCGGCGCAATCGTATATTCGATCCGCTCTCGCGCAGGCGTCAGCGAGATCGCCGCGCTTGCCGCCTCGGAGACAATCAACCGCGTTTCGTTGTATTGCCGGTACACATAGCAGCGCCCGGTAAAATCGACTGCCACCCATAGACAGGCGAACATATCAAGGCCGTAGTCAAATGCCCGGTATTTCGCCCAGCGCGGGTCAATCGGAAAATCTTCCGGGAAGGTATGCACCCCGCGCCGGAATTCCGGGAAGAAGCCGCCGGACAACGCATCCCAATCGCCGAAGCGGTGCGCCCTGCGCACATCCTCTGGCAGAAGGTCAAGCGCGTTGACGTAATCGGGCGATCCCTCCAACAG
The DNA here is from genome assembly GCA_937915075.1 of uncultured Oscillospiraceae bacterium. Classification (GTDB taxonomy): domain Bacteria; phylum Bacillota; class Clostridia; order Oscillospirales; family Oscillospiraceae; genus Hominicoprocola. The sequence continues at coordinate 1,638 of CALDMA010000214.1, read as the reverse complement.
GTCAACATTGTCCTCGACAGTCGCCTTGATGAATAAATAATCGTCCGGATTCTCGTTCGGCAGAAAGTCCCGCATGACAAACAGGCGCTTCACCCACTGGTGGCCGATGCCGCCGGGGTTACAGGTCAGGTACATCCGCTTCGGAAACGGCGTCGCGCCACGGCAGCAGGCCGCGATTCCACGGAATTCCTGCTCTGTGAACTGCGTCGCCTCTTCGATGAAGATCCAGTCGTATTCCTGACCCTGATATTTACCGGCAACAGCAGAGCCGAAGCCGTCCATATTGCCGAACTTGATTGTCGAGCCGTTTTTGAACGACAGAAGATGCTTCTGCACGTTATACACGGCGACGGTCTCCGGAACCAGTTTTACAATCGGGTCGATTACGCTGTTCTCAAGGTCTTCATACCGGCGTCTGAGAATCAGTATTTTAAGCCCCGGATAGTACAGGCAAGCGCCGACCGGTTTTCTCTGCGTGCACCAGCTTTTCCCGCCGCCTCGCGCACCGCCGTAACAGGTGTATTTCACCGTCGAGGCAAAGAATTGCCGCTGCGGTTCGCTGTTCGGCTTGCCGAGGTCGATTTTCACGGTCTCGCCCGGTGCTGTTCGCTTGTACGATTGCTTGCCCATGCAGTACCTCTGTGCTGTGCTCGTCTTGCCTGCCGGGTGTTCCTGGCACCCGACAGAACAAGAGGAAAGGAAGTAATGAAGGAGGATTGCCCGCTTGCTTAAGGCAGGCAAGACCAACACAACACGGTCTTTTTGTCTGGTTTTTTGAAATTTTCAGAGGCGGGTTTCCGGAAGGGTGCCGCCTGTTTTGTAGCTACCCCACTTTGGGAGGGGGAATACGCGTGGGTTTAATCATATATATACATAGGAATGAAATTCCCCGCCTCTTTTCCACCACCCCTCCCTATGCCCGCTTCCTTGCTTGGGGCTGTGCGCACTCACGCACGGACGAGGCAGGGCAGGCGCGGGGGCCTTAATGGCCTGCGGCCCAGGGCTACAGATGCACACGCACGCGCAGCACGCAGGCGCGCAGACATTATGCAGCGTTATGCACTGCTGAAGGTATGTATATTATACGAAGTATGCACGAATATTTGTATATTGTTGTGATATCTATAATAAACTATGCGTTTTCAGAACTTCTCAAGAATTATGAACGCCACAAAATAGATATTTGGTGGCGTTGGCTATTTGAACGCGTCCATGTCGCCCGGTTTGCTGCCGAACACAACATTAACCTGCACAGCCGTATTGCCGCCGATCTGCTGCATTTGCTCTTGAATAAGGAGATTCCGCATTCCGATCAGCTGATATGCGCTACAATCACCCATGCGCTCCTCGGCTAAATCAAGCATCTTATCCGATAGCCGCTGAACATTGGGGAGACACCGCCGCATATAATCCTGCATCGCCGCAGACGCGTCTTTTTTTAAGTCGGCGATGGCCTGTTTATTATCTGGATCAGTTACAATCGCTTTTGCTGTTGCCCTGTTAACTCCCGCCTGGCGCGCGGCCTCCGAATAATCGCCGGACACAACATAACTTGCCATTGCTGCGGCCTGCTGCTCCGGCTTGATCCGCTTCCCCGTGGATGCCATGCCCTGCCCTCCTCGCATTAAACTTGCGCTT
>CALDMA010000213.1 GCA_937915075.1 uncultured Oscillospiraceae bacterium | reverse complement strand
TGATCCTCAAGGTCAAGGACGGTTATGCCGAGGACGCTGCCGCGCTGCTTCAGGAGCGCTTTGACCAGACCTGCGATTATGCCCGGATGTATGATATGGATCTCCAGCGTGTGCTGCAGGGGCGCCTGTTCGTTAACGGCAATTATGTGGCACTGATCGTGGAAGGTCAGCAGGGTGACTATGAAGCCAGCGAAGAGGCGCAGGCAAATTTTGCGGCCGACGAGGCCGTTAAGGTGGACGAGGCGTGGAGCGGCATCTTTGGCTCCGCCGACAACAGCATCACGATCCCGGAGGATAACGGCAATAACGGTTTCAACTTTGGAGGCGATGATCCCGCCGAGGTAACTGACCCCGCTGAGGAAGAATATCCCACCAAGGAAGACGGGCCTGCCAAGAATGATGAGCCGTCAAAGAAAACTGAGCCTGCTAAGAAGGACGAGCCCAAAAAGGAAAAGACCGCCAGCGAGGTGCTGGACAGTCTCAAGAGTTCCCTTGGCAGCAGCTACACCAGCGATCAGGCGGAGACTGAGGACCGCATGAGCGGCTATTGGGGCCTTGATCTGAGCAAGATCGAAAGCTGGGCGGCGGAGAGCAATTCCAGCTCCAGTTTGAACATGGATTGCACGGTGATCCTCAAGGTCAAGGACGGTTATGCCGAGGACGCTGCCGCACTGCTCCAGAAGCGCTTTGACCAGACCTGCGACTATGCCCGGATGTACAACATGGATCTTCAGCGTGTGCTGCAGGCCCGCCTTTTCATCAGCGGAAACTATGTCGCCCTGATCATTGAGGGGCAGCAGCCGGACGATAACGCCAGTGCGGAAGAGCAGGCAAAGTTTGCCGCGGAGGAGGCTGCCAAAGTGGACAGTGCATGGAAGGCTCTTTTCGGCAGCGCCAGCAATTCCATTGTCATTCCTGCTGAGAGCGAAACCAGTGAAGCCGGCAGCGAAAACAACGGCGGTTTGATTGGCGGCTGATCTCAATGGTATTTTCCAGCTTGACGTTTCTGCAATGCTTCCTCCCGCTGTGTCTGCTGGCCTATTTCCTTGTGCCGAAAGCGTGGCGCAACGGCATCCTGTTTTTGTTCAGCCTACTGTTTTACGCATGGGGCGAGCCGGTCTATGTGGTGTTGATGCTGTTTTCCACGGCGCTCGATTACACCTGCGGACAAATGGTAGAGCGGCACCGGGGACAGCGGGGCGCGAAGCTCGCGCTGCTGGTGTCGGTTTGCGTCAACCTTGGCCTGCTGGGCGTATTCAAATACAGCGACTTCCTTATCGGCACAGTCAATTCCCTGTTCGGCACAGCCATTCCCCAGCCGAACCTGCCGCTGCCCATCGGCATCAGCTTCTACACCTTTCAGACCATGAGCTATACCATCGACGTCTACCGCGGCGAGGCAAAAGCGCAGAAGAACATCATCAATTTTGTCGCGTATGTGACCTTGTTCCCGCAGCTCATTGCAGGTCCCATCGTCCGCTACCAGACGGTAGCGGACGAGCTGGAGCACCGCGAGTGTACCGCCGACCTCTTTGCCGATGGTGTGAAACGCTTCACCTGCGGCATCGGGAAAAAGGTACTGCTGGCGAACAACATCGGCTTACTCTGGGAGGCGGCGAGCGCGCAGACTTCTCCCACGGTGCTGACGGCGTGGCTGGGCGTTATCGCCTACGGCTTCCAGATCTACTTCGACTTCTCGGGCTATTCCGATATGGCCATCGGCCTCGGGCGGATGCTGGGGTTCCGCTTTCTGGAGAACTTCAACTACCCCTTTCTGGCGGACAGCATCACCGACTTTTGGCGGCGCTGGCATATCTCGATGGGGACATGGTTTCGGGATTATGTCTATATTCCCCTGGGCGGCAACAAGGGCGGTCTTGCAAAGCAGCTCCGCAATATTGCCATCGTCTGGCTGCTGACGGGCTTCTGGCACGGGGCCAGTTGGAACTTTGTCCTATGGGGCGTGTATTTTGGTGTGCTGCTGGTGCTGGAAAAGCTGTTCCTATTGCGCTGGCTCAAAAAGCTGCCCGCCGCACTGCGGCATATTTACGCGCTGGTGCTGGTAACGATCAGCTGGACACTCTTTGCATTCACAGATATTTCCAAGGGCCTTGCGTGGCTGAAAGCAATGTTTTCCGGCACATTATTTGACAGTAGCAGCCTGTATCTGTTACTGACCTACGGCGCGATGCTTGTGATCTGCTCGCTGGCGGCCACGCCGCTGGGCAAGCGCTGCTATGAGAAGCTGAACATACGGCTGGGGCAACGGGCGCTGACCGTGGCGGACTGCGGAGGCCTTGCCTGCGTGCTGGTGATGGCTGCGGCCTATCTCGTCAGCGGCAGCTATAATCCGTTCCTGTACTTCCGATTCTGAGGTGAGAAAAATGCGAAATAAAATCATTACCTCTTTCTTCTGCCTGCTGCTGGCGGTGTCTACGCTCGCGGGACTTTTCATGCCGGATCGGTACTACTCGGAGCGCGAAAAACGCACCTTAACACAAAAACCGCAGTTCACGGTTTCCGACTTTATTTCTGGCAAGTTTGCTGACAATTTGGAAAGCTACCTCACCGATCAAGTTCCGCTGCGCGATGACTGGGTCACGATGAAAACCTATTTGGAGCTGGCCGTCGGCAAACGGGAAAGCGGCGGCGTTTATATCTGCAAGGATAAGTATTTGATGGACAAATTCACCTCTTACAGCAAAAAGCAGCTCACGGCCAACGCGTCTGTCCTCGCCGAGCTGCAAAAAAAGCTGGCGGCAGAAGGTATTTCCATGGACACGATCCTCGTCCCCGTGGCGGCGCAGGTGCTGACGGACAAGCTGCCAGCCTATGCGCCCGTGGCGGACTACGCCGCCATTTTGCGGGTGCTGACCGACGCGGGCGTTGACACGGTGGATGTATTTTCCGCCCTCTCCGCCCACAACGGTGAGAACATCTATTACCGCACCGACCACCACTGGACGAGCCTTGGTGCTTACTATGCCTACTGTGCGTGGCGGAGCGTCCAGCCTAACGCGGAGGAGTGGACCCGGGAGGTCCTCTGCAATGACTTCCGTGGCACCACCTGGAACAAGGTCCCGCTGCCCTCAGTCCCGGCGGAGGAGATCACGGCATGGTACAAGCATGCCAGCCGCCGTGTCTCCTATAACAGCGGCCAGTATGAGACAGACAGCATCTATGAGCGCAAGTATCTTGATGGGAGCGACCAATACGCCGTATTTCTTAACTCTAATCAGGCGCAAACTGTCATTGAGGGCAGTGGCAAGAGCGGCAAACTCTTGCTCATCAAGGATTCCTACGGCAACACCTTCGCCCAGTTCCCGGTGGAGGACTATGCGGAAGTCCATGTGATTGACCTCCGCTTTTTCCGCAGCGATGTGGTGGAATACGCAAAAGAGAACGGTATCACCGATACGCTGGTGCTATACGGCACGCAGAATTTCGTGAAGGACACGAACATCAAGGAAGTTGCCAAAGTATGAGCGTTTTCAGCTGTTTAAAATGGCATTACGCTATATTGCAGGGAAAAGGGACACAACACACTAACCATTCTGTATATCTTTAATTGGGATTGTAGCTGTTAGGATGTCGAATAGTCTGCAAGCGATATAATGTAAAAAGCAAGGCAAGAACTATACACTCTTGCCTTGCTTTTTGTCACCCCGTACCGTCCGGTTTGCCCTATAGGTCACATTGTGTACCTTTGAACATTAACCCTTGAGATTACAGGGATTCCCTCTGGAGGTGACACCCAGATTTGAACTGGGGAATGAGGGTTTTGCAGACCCTTGCCT
>CALDMA010000212.1 GCA_937915075.1 uncultured Oscillospiraceae bacterium | reverse complement strand
TGGCCCCCTTTCGATCCCCCAAGACCGCAAGGGCTGCGCCCTTGACCTGCCATTGGCTGTCCCTGCAAGAGCGAAGCTGCACGCACTGTGCAAAGGACTGCCTGCCAGTTTTTATTGCGGCTTTCGATTTGGCTTGCGCCTATGTCCGCTTAGCCGCTACCGCTGCGGGGTTTCGAGAGAAATTTTTAACAGCAGCTCGTACCAGCACCGCAGCAGCGGCTGAGCGGAAAGAGAAGCACACCAAATCGTTCAGAAGAAAAATACTGACGTACGGTTGCTGAAATGACATGAAACATCGGCAGTTCGGGGGTCAAGGGGCTTGCCCCTTGCGCTCTCTGGGGGTTCCAAAGGGGGTATTCTCTACGGCAGAGAATACCCCCTTTGATCAGTGGCCGCGCAGGGCGCGGCAAAGCCCTTGCGCCGCACGGCGCAAAATGCGGATTGCATCTTTGGGAAAAAACTGCTATATTAAGTATGGCTCCGCATGGGCACATTATTTCGAGGAGAATGTTGCCGTTTGGTAACATCACCTTGAGGTGATGCACATGGAGATCAAGCGTATGCGCGACCTGCGGGAGGATCATGACAAGACTCAGCAGGAGATCGCAGAGCTTTTGAATATGCACCGCAGCGTGTACCGACGCTATGAGAGCGGTGAGCGTGAAACGCCCTCATGGGTCATTGTCAAGCTCGCGCAGTATTATCGGGTCAGCACCGACTATCTGCTCGGACTGAAGGACGAGCCGTGACGCGCCCGCTCTTTTGCTTCTGCGCCGCCTTTGCGCTCGGCTGCATTGCGTCGCAGTATTTTCTCGCGCCCGCGCTGTGGCTTCCGGCGGCGGGCATCGTGCTGGTGCTCGGGGCGCTCGGGCTTCTCCTGCGCGGCCCGATGCGGCGGCGCGTGCTGCTGTGCGCGCTGGGCATGGCGTTTGCTTTTGTCTGGAACGCCGCCTACGCGCGCTTCATTGCCGCGCCGAACGAGGCGCTCATCGGCACGGCGGAGGATGTGGAGCTGGAGCTCTGCTCCTACGCCGTGGAGACGAATTACGGCGCGAAAGCGACGGTGCGCATCCTGGGCCGCGGCCTGCGCGGGAGAGCCGTCTACTACGGCGGCTTCGACCTGCTCGCACTTGAGCCGGGCGAGCGCGTGCGGGACACGGTGCTTTTCAACAGCGCGACCGATCCCTCGGGCGACGGCAGCCACATCCGCAATTTTACATCCAAGGGCGTTTATCTGCTGCTTTACAGCCGCGGCGAGCCGTCGTATGAGACGGGTGACGCGGGTGCGCTGCGCTATGCGCCGCAGCGCATCGCAAGGAAGCTCGGCGAGACCATCGAGACCGTCTACGGCGAGCGGGAGGGCGGCTTTCTGCGCGCCCTGCTCCTCGGCGACAAGCGCTATCTTGACGTGGAGGACTCGTCGAACCTGAGCGAGGCGGGCATCTATCACATCACCGCCGTCTCGGGTCTGCATTGTATGTTCCTCGTCGAGCTGCTTGACCGGCTGCTCCGCGCGTCGCGCCGGCGCACGCGCTGCGCGGTGACGATCCCGCTGCTGTTTCTTTACGCGGTGATGGTCGGCGCGTCGCCGAGCATCCTGCGCGCCTGCGTGATGCTCTCGATGACGCAGCTCGCGCCGCTCTTCGGGCGGGAGAAGGACCCGCCGACGGCGCTCGGCTTCGCGCTGCTGCTGATCCTGCTCAAAAATCCATACGCCATCGCGAGCATCAGCCTGCAGCTCTCGTTCTCGGCGGTGGCGGGCCTCGTGTGGCTGACGCCGAAGCTGATGGGGGCCATCCAAACCAAAAGCAGCCTCCTGCGCTTTGTGCTCACATCGTTTGCGACGACGCTTGGGGCGCTGGCGTTCTCCACGCCGCTGGGAGCGTACTATTTCGGCACGTTCTCCGTGGTCTCGCTTCTGAGCAATCTCCTGTGCCTGTGGATGGTGAGCCTTGTGTTCGGCGCGGGGCTGCTCGGCTTGCTGCTGAGCATGACCGTCCCGGCGGTCGGCGCGGCCTTTGTGCCGCTCGTGTCGCTCGGCGTGCGGTATGTGCTTTTTGTTTCGGGACTGCTGGAGAGCCTGCCGCTCCACGCGCTCTATTTCAACACCGCGCTTTCCGTGCTGTGGCTGCTCTATGTCTACGCGCTCTTTGCCGTCTGCGCCATCGCGCGGCGGGGGAGGTACCGCTGGTGGATCGCCGGAGCGTTGGCCGTGGCGATGCTCCTTGTGACGGCGCGGTTCAACGCGCTGCAATTCGAGCGCGGAAGCCTGTATGTTACGGCGCTCGACGTCGGACAGGGCGAGAGCGTCGCGCTGCTCTCCGGGCAGCATGGCGTGCTGGTGGACTGCGGCAGCAGCAATTCCTACATCAGCGCGGGCGACGTGGCCGCGGATCATTTGCTCAGCGCCGGTATCCGGCGGCTTGACGCGGTGGTGCTCACGCACTACCATGCCGACCACGCAAACGGTCTGGCGCTGCTGCTTGCCCGCGTCGGCGTCGATGCGCTCTACCTTCCCGACATTGCGGAGGAGGAAGGCGAAAAGTCCGAGGTCCTCGCGCTGGCGGAGCGCTACGGCGCGGAGGCCCGCTATGGGAGGGAGAAACCGCGGCCCGCCGTGGGGGGGGCGTCGCTGACGCTCTACCCGCCGGTGGGCGAGGGCGGCGCGAACGAGCTGGGGCTGACGATCGTCTGCTCCTTGGGCACGTTCGACACGCTCATCACCGGCGACATGGACAGCAAAACGGAACGGGCGCTCCTGGACGCTTACCCGCTGCCGGACATTGAGGTGCTGCTCGTCGGACACCACGGCTCGCGCTACTCAACGAGCAAGGAGCTGCTGGAGACCGTCACGCCGGAGGTCGGCGTGGTGAGCGTCGGCAGCAACAGCTACGGGCATCCGACGCGGGACGCGCTGCTGCGCCTGACGGACGCGGGCGTGACCGTTTACCGGACGGACCTGCAGGGAAATATATATATCACAGTGAATTGAGGCGGATCATGGCAGAAAAGAAAACAGCCGCTAAGGGCTATCAGAAATTCAAGGCCGACCTGGCGGCCGGCACACTCAGCGAGGTCTACATTTTCTGCGGCGAGGAGAGCTACCTGCGCGAGTATTATCTCAAGGAGGTGCAGAAGAAGCTCGTCCCCGCGGGCTTTGAGGAGTTCAATTTCCACCGCGTCGCGGGCAAGGGCCTGACGATGGAGGAGCTGGCGGAGATGACCGAGGCGATGCCGATGATGGCCGAGCGCACGCTCATCGTCATTACGGACTGCGACCTCTATAAGCTCGGCGAGGAGCAGCGGACGCGGCTCATCGCCCTGCTGGACGATTTTCCGGAATACTGCTGCCTGATCTTCGTCTACGATCTGGTGGAGTATAAGCCGAACAAGACCTACAAAAAGCTCTATGCCGCGCTTTCCGACAAGGCGCAGGAGGTCCGGTTCGAGCCGCAGGACAAGAGCGACCTGATCAACTGGATCGCCCGCCGCTTCCGCGCAACGGGACATGATATCGACGCCCGCACGGCGGAGCATCTGATGTTCACCTGCGGCAGCCTGATGACCGGCCTTGTGCCGGAGATCGAGAAGATCGGCGCCTACGCCAAGGGCAGGGCGGTGACGATCGAGGACATCAACGCGGTCGCCGATCCGGTGCTCGACGCGGTGGTGTTCGACATGACGAGCGCCGTCACGAAGGGCGACTATGACCGCGCGAGCGAGCTTTTGGGGCAGCTTCTCAAAAAGCAGGAGGAGCCCATCATGATCCTCGGCGTCATTTCCAAGGAGCTGCGGCGGCTCTACACTGCGCGGCTCGCGCTCGATTCGGGCAAGGATAAGCTCTGGCTGATGGACCTATGGAATATGCGCTCGGACTATCCCGCGCGGCTGCTGCTCGACGCGGCGCGGAAAACGACGCACGAGTGGTGCGCGAACAGTCTGGCGCTCTGCCAGAAGCTCGACCGGCGCATGAAGAGCGAAAAGGGCATCGACCGCGAGGGCGAGCTGAAGCTGCTGCTCATGCAGCTCGCGCAGAGGGTGTGACGATGGACAAGCCGAAAATTCAAGAGGTCATCGTGGTCGAGGGGCGCTACGATAAAAATACGCTTTTGCAGGCGGTGGACGCCTCCGTTTTGGAGCTGGGCGGCTTCGGTATCTTCAACGACCGCGAGAAAACGGCGCTGCTGCGCCGTCTCGCCGAGACGCGCGGCATCATTCTCTTTACCGATCCCGACGGCGCGGGCTTTGTGATCCGCAACCGCCTCAAGGGAGCCATTCCGACGGGCCGCGTGCTGCACGCCTATGTCCCCGATGTGTACGGTAAGGAACGGCGCAAGCGCAAAGCGGGCAAGGAGGGCAAGCTCGGCGTGGAGGGGATGCCGCCCGAGGTGCTGCTTTCCGCTCTCCGCGCGGCGGGCGCGACCTTTGAGGGAGAAGAAACGACCGTAAAGGGAAATTCCATTACACACGCGGACCTTCTTGACCTCGGCTTGATCGGCGCGGGGAGCAAAACGAAGCGAGCCGCGCTGCTGCGCGCGCTGGCGCTGCCGGAGCATCTGTCCACCGCGGCGCTGCTCGACGTGCTCGGCACGCTGACGACGCGCGAAGAACTTGTCGAGGAATGCAATAAAATTGTTGCAAACAGGGAATAAAGGGACTATAATCAAACATTATTTTTGTCTGCCGCAGGCAGGCGCGAAGAAAGGAAGGATTCAGTATGGCTGAGGAAGTCAAGGCCGCCGTCGCCGAGAGCGAAGGCAAAAACTTTATTGACGCCTTTATCGAAGAGGATATTGCGGAGGGTGGTCGCTTCCAGGGTCAGCAGGTCCACACCCGTTTTCCGCCTGAGCCGAACGGCTATCTGCACATCGGCCACTGCAAGGCGCTGACCATTGACTTCGGCACCGCCGAGCGCTTCGGCGGCCTGTGCAACCTTCGTATGGACGACACCAACCCCACCAAGGAGGACGTCGAGTTCGTTGACGCCATCAAGGAGGATATCCATTGGCTGGGCTTCGACTGGGGCGACCGCTTCTTCTACGGCAGCGACTACTTTGAAAAGGACTATGAGTATGCCGTCGAGCTGATCAAGAAGGGTCTTGCCTACGTCTGCGACCTGACGCCCGAGGAGGCGAAGGAGTACCGCGGCGACATCGGCAAGCCCGCTATCTCCCCGTATCGTGACCGCGACGTGGAGGAGAACCTCGACCTCTTTGAGCGCATGAAGAACGGCGAGTTCCCCGAGGGCAGCCGCACGCTGCGCGCGAAGATCGACCTGGCCTCCGGTAACTTCAACATGCGCGACCCGGTCATCTACCGCATCCGCTATATGCACCATCACCGCCAGGGCGACAAGTGGTGCATCTACCCGATGTACGACTTTGCCCATCCCATTCAGGACGCGCTCGAGGGCATCACGCACTCGCTCTGCTCGCTGGAGTTTGAGGCGCACCGCCCGCTCTACGACTGGGTGGTGAACAACGTCTCCGTGCCGTGCAAGCCGCGCCAGATCGAGTTTGCCCGCCTCGGCATCGACCACACGGTGATGAGCAAGCGCAAGCTGCGCAAGCTGGTGGAGGAGGGCATCGTCTCCGGCTGGGACGATCCGCGGATGCCGACGCTCTGCGGCCTGCGCCGCCGCGGCTTTACGCCGAAGTCCATCCGCAACTTCTGCGACCGCATCGGCGTCGCCAAGAGCGCGAGCGTGGTGGAGTACGCCTTCCTCGAGCACTGCCTGCGCGAGGATCTCAACGCCTCCGCCGAGCGCACGATGGGCGTGCTGCATCCGGTGAAGCTCGTCATCACGAATTATCCCGAGGGCAAGAGCGAGATCTTTGAGGTCGAGAACAACCCGACCGACCCCGCCGCCGGCACGCATGAGATCACCTTCTCCCGCGAGTGCTGGATCGAGGCGGACGACTTCATGGCCGAGCCGATCCCCAAATATAAGCGCCTGTTCCCCGGTGGTCCGGAGTGCCGCCTGAAGGGTGCGTATCTGATCAAGTGCGTCGGCTATGAGACGGATGAAAACGGCAATGTGACCGAGATCGCCGCCGAGTACGACCCCGACTCCCGCGGCGGCGATCCCGCCGACGGCCGCAAGGTCAAGGGCGCGACGCTCCATTGGGTGGACGCCGCCACCGCCATCGACGCCGAGGTGCGCGTGTACAGCGAGCTGTTCAGCGACCCCGCGCCCGACGGCGCGGACAAGGACTTCCTTGCCTGCATGAACCCCGACTCCCTCGAAACGCTCACCGGCTGCAAGGTCGAGGCGCGCCTTCGCGACGTGGCCGCTGCCTATGACAAGACCGAGAAGAAGGGTAAGACGGCCCCGAGCTTCCAGTTCATGCGTCTGGGCTATTTCTGTCTGGATAATAAGGACTGCTCCGCCGACCATCTGGTGTTCAACCGCTCCGTCACGCTCAAGGACAGCTTCAAGGTCTGAGCAAAACGCTATGAAAAAATTCCGACCGCTCTCGCGGTCGGAATTTTTTGCGTTTTGGAGAGCCGCTTAACCGGCGTTCTGCGCGAGGATATCGCGCGCGACAAACACGCCGCTTGCTGAGGCGTGGGAAAGGGAATGGGTGATGCCGCTGCCGTCGCCGATGACGTAGAGGCCGCGGTGCGCGGTCTCGAGGTGCTCGTCGAGCGCGACCTCCATGTTGTAGAACTTGACCTCCACGCCGTAGAGGAGCGTATCGTCGTTCGCCGTGCCGGGAGCGATCTTGTCGAGGGCGTAGATCATTTCGATGATGCCGTCTAAAATGCGCTTGGGCAGCACGAGGCTCAGGTCGCCCGGCGTCGCCGCGAGGGTCGGGGTGACGAGCCCCTCCTCGATGCGCTTGACCGTGCTGCGCCGGCCGCGCACGAGGTCGCCGAAGCGCTGGACGATGACCCCGCCGCCGAGCATATTGGAAAGACGGGCGATGCTCTCACCGTAGCCGTTGGAATCGTGGAACGGCTCGGAGAAGTGCTTGGCGACGAGCAGCGCGAAGTTGGTGTTCTCGGTCTGCATGGCCGCGTCCTCGTAGCTGTGGCCGTTGACGGTCACGATGCCGTTGGTGTTCTCGTTGACGACGATGCCGTGCGGATTCATGCAGAAGGTGCGCACGTTGTCCTCAAACTTCTCGGTGCGGTAGACGATCTTGCTCTCATACAGCTCGTCGGTGAGGTGGGAGAACACGACGGCAGGCAGCTCGACTCGCACGCCGAGATCCACGCGGTTGGACTTGGTGGGGATATCGAGCGCGCGGCACACGCCCTCCATCCACTTGCTGCCGCTGCGGCCGACGGAGACGATGCATTTGCCGCACTCGTACTGCGCGTCGGCGCACACGACGGTGAAGCCGCCGTCCTTTGCCTCGAGCGCCTGCACGGGGGTGTCGAAGTAGAAATCGACCTTGCTCTTGAGGTGGTTATAGAGATTCTCGAGCACGACATAGTTGATGTCGGTGCCGAGGTGGCGCACGGAGGCGTCGAGCAGCTTGAGCTTGTGCTGGATGCAGAGCTTTTTGAACTGCGAGCCGGCGGTGGAATAGAGCTTGGTGCCCGCGCCGCCGTAGAGCATATTGATCTCGTCGACATAGTGCATGAGGTCGAGCGCCTGCTTCTTGCCGATGTACTCGTGCAGCGTGCCGCCGAAGTCATTGGTGATGTTGTACTTGCCATCGGAAAATGCGCCCGCGCCGCCGAAACCGCTCATGATCGAGCAGCTCTTGCAGCGGATGCAGGATTTGACCTTGTCGCCGTCGATGGGGCAGTGGCGCTTTTCAAGGCTGTGACCGGCCTCGAACACGGCGACGCGCAGGTCGCTGCGATCCTTTGTCAGCTCGTAGGCGGAGAAGATGCCGCCGGG
>CALDMA010000211.1 GCA_937915075.1 uncultured Oscillospiraceae bacterium | reverse complement strand
GGTTCTCCTTTTTTCAATTGGCGCTATTTACGGATTACAGGAATGCTTGTATTATTTCTGTTTCGGCGCCGAGCAAGAGGCGCGATACATCATGATGCAGTTGAGTTCCTCTCGTCCATGCGGCATTTCACCCTTTTCGATGCTTTCGATCAGGATGCGCATGGCCTTTTCGCCCTTTTCATAGCTCGGCTGCCATACGCTCGTCAAAGGAGGAGACATATACGAGGCGACCACCGTATCATCAAATCCGATCACAGACAGATCCTCCGGGATCGCTATTCCGCAGTCCTTCGCCGCCTTATATGTTGCCATTGCTACAGAATCGTTAAAAGCCACCATTGCTGTGATGCGATCACTTTGGTATAGCATGTGTTTTGCAAGCTGCTCCGCTTTGGCTTCCGTTAAACTCTCGCAGCCCTGTATCCATTCTTCTTGAATCTCGATCCCTGCTTCGTCCATCGCCTGACGATAACCGGCCAGTCGGTCACTGCAGGATGCATACTCAGTCGATCCTGTTATGATGCCAATGCGGCGATGGCCCAAACCAATCAAATAGTTCGTCGCATTATAGACCGCCTTCTGGTCATTGATATCCACCTGACAGATCGTATCTTCATCCTCATGAAGGCTTCCGACCAGAACAAAGGGCATTTCATTTCCCTTCAGCACCTGTAAAAGCGGACTGTTTTTTCGTACACCCATCAGGATGAGGCCATCTGTTTTTTGCTCGTATAAAAGTTCTTTTACACTTGTGTCATTTTCACTGATATCCAGCAGCAACCGATAGCCGCAGTCCTTTGCGGCTACACTCATCCCGAGCAGTGCATTTGTATAAGTTTCGTTCAAAAAGAAGTATTCCGGTTTGTGATTGATCAATACGCCAATCGTTTTCGTTCGCCTCGTCATCAGCTCCCTTGCCGATGCCGTCGGACGATAGTTCTCACACGCAGCTTCTACTTTCTTGCGGGTACTTTCTCTTACATTCGCATTTCCTGTCATCACACGAGACACCGTTGCTATGCTGACGCCTGCCTCCTTAGCAACGTCATAAATCGTTTTCTTTTGCACGCTCATCTTCCTCACTTCTATAGAATGATCTATATATGATATGGCTACAATCGTATTGTAAATTCTTTCATGAAAAAAATCAATATTCTATGAAAATTTTCATTGCGAATTCTTTGATTCTTGGTATAATGCAAATTAGGATTTCCCTCTATCTCTAACACCACAGATATTTCATTCTATTTGGAGGTCTTCCATGAACACGCAAGAGCTTTCCAAGGTCTGCCGTCAGGTGCGCCGCGACATCATCACGATGACGGCCAATGCCGGCAGCGGCCATCCCGGCGGCTCCCTTTCGGCCGTCGAGCTGATGACCAGCGTTTTCTTCAACCACATGCGCGTCGATCCCAGCCATCCGCACGATCCCGACCGCGACCGCTTTGTGCTCTCCAAGGGCCACGCGGCGCCGTGCTACTATGCGGTGCTTGCCGCCAAGGGCTTCATCTCCCGCGATGAGTACGCGAACTTCCGTCAGCTGCACTCCATTCTGCAGGGCCACCCCGACGCCAAGAAGGTCCCGGGTGTGGACGCCTCCACCGGCTCGCTCGGTCAGGGTGTGTCCATCGCTGTCGGCATGGCGCTCGGCGCGAAGCACCTTGGCAAGGATACGAAGGTCTTTGCCCTCGTTGGCGACGGCGAGAGCCAGGAAGGTCAGATCTGGGAAGCCTACATGGCCGCCGCTCACTATAAGCTGGATAACCTCACCGTCATCATCGACAACAACGGTCTGCAGATCGACGGCTCAAACGATCAGGTCATGAGCCTCGGCGACCTCGGCGCGAAGCTGCGCGCGTTTGGCTTTGACCTTGTGGAGCTGCCGGACGGCAACGATCTCGACGCGGTGGAGGCCGCACTCTCGAAGCCCACGATGCCCGGCAAGCCCAAGGCGATCCTCGCCCACACGGTCAAGGGCAAGGGCGTCTCGTTCATGGAAAATCAGGTCGGCTGGCACGGCAAGGCGCCCAGCGCCGAGCAGCGCGATCAGGCTTTGAAGGAATTGGAGGGTTAACGAACATGGCTGATAAAATTGCGACCCGCCAGGCTTACGGCGAAGCGCTGATCGAGCTGGTGGAAAAGAACGATAAGGTCGTCGTGCTCGACGCCGACCTTGCCAACGCGACCCAGACCTGCAAGGTCGCCAAGGCGCACCCCGAGAAATTCTACAACTTCGGCATTGCCGAGGCCAACATGGTCGACGCCGCCGCCGGCATGAGCACGATGGGTCTTGTTCCCTTCTGCTCCACCTTTGCGATGTTCGCGGCCGGCCGCGCCTACGAGCAGATCCGCAACTCCGTTGCCTATCCGCACTTCAACGTCAAGATCTGCGCCACCCACGCCGGT
>CALDMA010000210.1 GCA_937915075.1 uncultured Oscillospiraceae bacterium | reverse complement strand
GACACTGATTTTTGGGAGCTTGTGATTGGAGTGCAGTGTTACCATTCTTATAGTGACACTGAGCGGAAGAAGTTTCAAGTTCGAATTCGAAGACCTTGTATAAAGAATAAGACCACCGCCGTTTGTCCATGAAGCAGCGAGAGACTTTTACTTGCGTATAATTGGCGCGACAAAGAGCAATTTCAAGTTTTCCCGCAAAGATATTCCAAATACCGCAAGAGCGAAAAGACAAGTTGATACGAAATAACCGTGTCGGAATCGATACGGTTATTCTGGTATAACGAAAACCACTCGCTGGGCGAGAGGTTCAAAAAAGGCTACTGACGCGGTCATGGATCACTTCGCTGACATTGTCAAATAGAATGGTGGAGACCAGCGCTTCGCCGGGAGCTTTCTTCTGCTTTTCAATCATGGCGTTGAAGCCGCCGATCGTGTCGGACTCGAGCCCACTCATTGAACCGCTGCGGTCAAGAATAAAGATGATCTCAGTTAGATTCTTGTTCATTGCAAATACCTCCAATAAATTATGGCTGTTTGGTGTTTCACCTTACAGCCATATCTTACTTCGGTATTCGTTTCATTTGGTCGATTGTTAAGCGACAATTCATCCTACTATGAGGATGCAGCAAGCTTCATGGACATGCTGAAGCAGCGAAACTGGAAAAACTCGTATGAACCGTAATATAGATGCCAGCCGCAAAAATCCATACAATGAGAGGAATCCTTAATGTACGATAGTAAGAATCATAATCTGTCAATTATATCCCGCGTTCCTCAACTCTCCTGAAATCAAGGCTCCCAGCCATGACTCTGCGGTCATGAACCAGGAGCCTTTCATGGTGATTCCAGGGGGCTGCGGTGTCGAGGGAATAGGTCATTGATCGTTACCGCCGGCCAGCACTAATCCGATGGCGTGGTGTATAATGGCGGGCGTGCGCTCGTAGAGGTCCTGCTTCAGAACGCGCTCGGTGAGCTTGTGGAAATCTTTTCCCCATGGTCCGATGTTGATGCACGGCATGGAGATCGTTTCGATATCCGAAATGGCGATGTCGTACAGCGTACCGTAGAACGGCATGGACTTGGACAGCGCGGCGGAGATCTCTTCGCTGTTGGAAAGGCTCGTGTAACTTAGATCGGAGATGCCGGTGTAGAACTCCTCCGAGACGTAGTGCTGACCGAACTGTTCGCGGGTGAAGCGGTCCAATTCGACATCAAGACTGCGGATCTGCGGAGCAAGGCCGGTGAGGAAGCGGTTGGAAACATTGGGGTAGTACGGCGGGATCAGGCCATAGACCCCGCGCGGGGAAAGGGCGGGAATGTAGCCATAGACAAAGTCCAGCAAATCAAAGTTGCAGTCGAGCAGCGTCATTTCATTGTTTTCGAGCTTTTGCCGAAGCGTTTCCAGCTCGGCCTGATACTCGCGTTCAAATGTCTCTCCACCGGCGGCTTTGGCTTCCTCGTAGAGCGTCATGAAGTCCATGACCTTCCGGCTCCAGGGCAGCTTGTGGACGGGCTGGTGTGTGGCTTCGAGGAATCTGGCGTAGTTTCGGTTCATCCTTTCCAAAACCTCGTCGAACGCATCCTCGCAGATGTCCTTGACTTTTTCCATCAGCGTAACAGGAGTCTGGTTCAGCGTCAGCACGCTCAGGCAGCCGCCTGCGGAGAGCGGCATGGACACGTCGTACTTGATCTTGCGGTCGCGGCAGAAGAGCCAGGTGGGGGGCGGCGCCGCCTCGTTGCCGACGATATCCGAGAGATCCATGTTGACTTCTGTTTTTCGGACGATCTCGCTGAGAAGATTCATCGGGTTGAAGCCCTCGAACACCTTGCCGACATGGGCAAGATAGCCGCGGATGTAGAAAAACGGCATCAGCTTGCCGACAGAACCCATCGAGAACACACCTGTTTCGGGGGCCTTGCGCTGATGGGGCTCGGAGTTGATCATGAGCTGATAAGTAAAGCTGTACTTTTCTTTGAACTCGGCCAACAGCGTCACGGCGACGCGCATACCGGCGGAGAGGTTTTCCTCGTCCGGCACGGCCAGCACGATCAGGTTGCCCGGCAGCGCATCGGGCGAGCGACGAACCAGCTCGCTGTAGCGGCGCAGCAGCGCCATCTGGATCGAGCCGCCGCCTTTCATGTCGCAGACGCCGCGGCCGTAGAGGTACGCATCGGACGCCAGATCGTTTCGGATCTCCTCTGAAAAGCTGTCGGCTCTCTTTTTGAGCTCGACCTCCAGCTCGTCGGGGCTGAAGGCCAGCGGGCGGAGACGGTCATAATCCTCCACCGTGACTACATCGTTGTGGTGGACAAACACGATGGTCTTATCGCCCTTTCCGCGTACCATGGCGTAGGCGGCTGCGCGGTCAAAGGGATCGTCCTTGATCGGTTTTGTGCCGACGCATTCGGGATGCTCCTGCCAATAGGGCTGTTCTTTGAAGTAGGACAGGAAGAACGATTCCGCCTGCTTTTCTCCGGGAGAATAGGTGATGCTTTCCGCTTTTACATACGGGTAGAGGATATCTTTGATCTCTTTACCGATCCCCTCCAAGGAGATTTTATTCCAATGATCCATAAGCATGAGACATCTCTCCAAAGTGACCTTTGGGAAAAAGCTGCCATCCTCCTTTTGCTATGAAATTCTATCTGCGCAACTCGACGATCAACAGCAAATACTCTTCATCTTCTTTCAAAAAACCATCTATCTTAATCTCAC
>CALDMA010000209.1 GCA_937915075.1 uncultured Oscillospiraceae bacterium | reverse complement strand
AGCATTTGGGACTGACTGCCGGAAGATCTTCACCAACGAGTATTGGGATGATCGCGCCGTTCTGATGTCCGAGAAAGATATCGGAGAATTCTCTGACGGCTTCCACACCTTCAATTCTCTCTATCATCAGCGGCTCATCCTCTTCGCAGCCCTGGTAAACACTTTCCCGACGCTTGCTTGGAAATCTCACAAGCATTCGGACGGTGAGGCTCCGTTTGGTGGAGGCTGGTTCATTGTTGGCGTCGACACGCCCAAAGGCCCCTACACTTATCATTATGAGGATAAGGACTGGGATCTGTTCCACTGCAAAGAGGTGGATACCGCGCCTGAGTGGGACGGCCATACCGATAAGGATGTCGAGCGGGTGCTTTCCCTTTCCGATGACGAGAGCGATTGGGCGGCTCGTGAAGTTGCGCTTGCTTCTCAAAAAGAGCGCGAAGATGCCGAGGATAAGGACGACTGGGATTACGGTGTTGCGTGCTACGAGAGCGCCCTCAGAGCGTATCGGTCTTTGGAACGCGACGGTCATTCCGGCATGAGCATTCAGATAACCAAGAGCATCCTGAACCGCCTTATCGACGGCAAGTGCCTTACTCCCATCGAGGACGATCCTGATATTTGGGCCAAGGTCGAGTTCGGCGAGAATGATTCCATCCAGCACTTCCAGTGCAAGCGCATGAGCAGCCTGTTCAAGGATGTCGCTGAGGACGGTACGGTCACTTACTCGGATGTCAACCGCGTTCAGCTCATCAACAAGGAGAGCCCTGATGTTCCGTTCAGAAACGGCTTCGGTACTCGCCTCATTGACAAGATGTACCCCATCACGCTCCCGTACTTCCCGGCGGATAAGAAGTTCAAGATCATCGTCGAGGAGTTCCTGACCGATGAGAAAAACGGCGATTTCGATACCGTTGGTTATCTCCAGCTCATTCTTCCCGATGGCAAGGTCGTTGACCTGAATGGATATTTCAAAGAGGGGCCGGACGGCATGGTTCGCATCGAACAGGCTGAGTACGAAGAGAGAAAAGCCAACAGGATCGACAAGAAGTAACCACTGATATTTGAAAGGAGAAAAAATATGATCGGTATTGACACAATAGTCAGCATTAAACCCAGTGATGAGTACGGCGGCAAATACGCTGGGAAACTCGGCATCGTTAAAAAGTTTACGGATGATCGAGTCGGAGTAGAGTTCAATGGCCTTAAAAACCCTGCAAGCGGATACGGCCTCTTCTGGTTCAAGAAAAAGAATGTAACGCCTTCGCTCTTTGACACGCCGAAGCGCAACGATGCAATTATTCCGGCAGCTCTTGCTAAGGCTTTCCTCAACTTCACTTTCGGAGCGCCTCGTGCCTCGCTCGGTGTGAAACAGGTCATTTTCAGCGGCCCTAAAACAATCGTGTTCTGGCTCGACGGAACTAAGACTATCGTTTCCTGTGGTGAGGGTGATAATAACGATCCCTATGCCGGGTTCTGCGCTGCTGTTACGAAGCGAGTCTTCGGCTCTACCTCTCAGGCGAAGAAGGTCTTGGCAAGAACGAGAAAGGAGACAGCCAAATGAGCACTGTATATATTGGCGAACGGCAGAGCGGCAAAACCACCATGCTTATCGAAATGTCGGAGAAGACCGGCGCTACCATCGTTGTGGCTACTTATTCGATGGCCAAGTACATCCAGCTACTCGCTGCTCAGATGGGTAAAAAAATTCCTGTCCCCATCACGGTGACGAACTACATTCGTCTTCTCGCAAGCGGTGGCCTTGGCAAAAGCCAGAAGTATCTCGTGGACGAGCTTCAGATGATGCTCTCTGCTATGAATGTCGAAGTTGCTACGGTTGACTGCGACTGCATTGAGGTTCTTCGCGGCCAGCAGAAAGAAGGGCTGTAATGAACCTGAACGAGCTTCGTGATGCGATGTCTTCTGAAGCAACAAAAGAAAATGCAGAGCTTAAGAAAAAACTTACAGCATCCGAAATGAACCATGAGTCTCAAATCCGCAAGCTTGAAGAAGAATTAAAAGCGCTTAGGGAAGACTGCAAAGCTTTAACTAACCGGTGCTTTGTTCTTACTCGTGGATCAATGTGCATGTTCTGCGAATTGCGCGGGTATAGATGCGGCAAAGCGATGTCGTATGCTGAAAAAATCGAAGCAACGAAAAATCTTATGGAGGAGGTACAAAATGCTGAAAGTTGAAAATGTCGAAGTTCTTGGCTGGGAGCACGCCATTCGAGGCATGAGAAACCCTAAGAACTCGTGGGCAAAGAGCGATAGTGGCCCGAAATGTCCTTATGGAAAAGAAAAATGTTGCGGAGAATGCCAGCAAAATTTCTGCATTGGCCCTAATGATAAGCAACTCATGACAACTCTCCGCAATGCCGGCACCGATCATCGCAAGTTCATGCGGATGATTACTGTGTATCTCGACATTACTGCCCCGCTGTACTGGTGGAAGGAGTTTGATACTTATAAGGTTGGCACAGTTGCTAATTCCTGCTCTACGATGCACAAGATCGCAGCGAAGGAGTTTACACTGGACGATTTTAGCCATGAGCATCTTAACTGTAAAGACCATCATCGAGACTGGATTGAAAGTGCAGTTGTTGACGAGGACGAGAATTCTTTGCATAAAGTATGGGCGACCCCTCTT
>CALDMA010000208.1 GCA_937915075.1 uncultured Oscillospiraceae bacterium | reverse complement strand
CCTCCACCTTGGCAAGGTGGCGCTCTACCAGATGAGCTACGCCCGCGGAACATTGACGATAATAGCAGATTCTCGCGCGTTTGTCAAGCCGTATTTTTCATTTTTCCGCAGATTTTGGTTCTGCCGCCTTGCAAATGCGGAAAAGCTATGATAAACTGCCTATTTGTATTGACAAACACCGTATGCAAGGAGACGACACTATGGCCACGCTTCACGAAGAGATCTCACGCCGCAGGACCTTTGCCATCATTTCCCACCCCGACGCCGGTAAGACCACGCTGACCGAAAAGTTCCTGCTCTACGGCGGGGCCATCGCGCAGGCCGGTGAGGTCAAGGGCAAGCGCGCCCGCGCGGCGACCTCCGACTGGATGGAGATCGAAAAGCAGCGCGGCATCTCCGTGACCTCCTCCGTCATGCAGTTCCAGCACGGCGGCTACTGCATCAACATTCTCGACACCCCGGGCCATCAGGACTTCTCCGAGGATACCTACCGCACGCTCATGGCCGCGGACAGCGCGGTCATGGTCATCGACGGCGCGAAGGGCGTTGAGCCGCAGACGCGCAAGCTGTTCCGCGTGTGCGCCCTGCGCCACATTCCCATCTTCACCTTCATCAACAAGATGGACCGCGAGACGCGCGACCCGCTCGAGCTGTGCGAGGAGGTCGAGCGTGAGCTTGGCATCGACACCTACGCCGTCAACTGGCCCATCGGCTGCGGCAAGGAGTTTCAGGGCGTTTACGACCGCGAGAAGCAGTGCATCATCCACTTCACCGACGCGGGCCACGCGAAGAAGGCCGGCGTGACCGAGATCGCGCTGGACGATCCCGCGCTGGTGGACCTCATCGGGCAGAAGCGGCGCGACAACCTCGCCGACGAGATCGAGCTGCTCGGCGCGGGGCGCGAGTTTGACCTCGACGCCGTGCGAAACGGCACGCTCTCGCCCGTGTTCTTCGGCAGCGCGCTGACGAACTTTGGTGTGGAGCCTTTTCTGGAGGGCTTTCTGCGCATGACGACCGCTCCCCTCTCGCGTGAGAGCGACGCGGGCGTGATCGACGCGTTCTCCCCCGACTTCTCCGCCTTTGTGTTCAAGATCCAGGCCAACATGAACAAGGCGCACCGCGACCGTCTGGCGTTCATGCGCATCTGCTCGGGCAAATTTGAGCGCGACGCGGAATATTTCCATGTGCAGGGCAACAAGAAGATGCGCCTGAGCCAGCCGCAGACCATGATGGCGAGCGAGCGTGAGATCGTGCAGGAGGCCTACGCCGGCGACATCATCGGCGTGTTCGACCCCGGCATCTTCTCCATCGGCGACACCATCACCGTGCCGGGCAAGAAGTTCCGCTTCGGCGGCATCCCGACCTTTGAGCCGGAGCACTTCATGTCCGTCAGTCCCAAGGACACGATGAAGCGCAAGCAGTTCGTCAAAGGCATTGAGCAGATCGCACAGGAGGGCGCCATCCAGATCTTCAAGATGCCGGACTCCGGCTTCGAGGACGTCGTGGTCGGCGTGGTCGGCACGCTGCAGTTCGACGTGTTCGAGTACCGCATGAAAAGCGAGTACGGCGTGGAGCTGCGCATGAGCGCACTGCCCTACGAGCACCTGCGGCTCATCGCGGAGTGTCCCGGCGACCCCAAGGACCTGATGTTCTGCACCGGCTCGAAGCTGCTCGAGGACTTCAAGGGCCGCAAGCTCATCGCCTTCGGCGGTGAGTGGAGCGTCGGCTTCCTCACCAAGCACAATCCCGGTCTCGTGCTCGACGACTGGCTGACGGTATCCAAATAAGCGTAAAAAAGGACGGCGTAGGCCGTCCTTTTTTTGATGTACTTTTACGCGCCCACGAGATAGATGCCCGCAAGGCAGACGAGAACGCCGAGGCCCTGGCGCAGCGTGACCGTCTCGTGATAGACCAGCAGCCCGACCACAAGCAGCACGCAGGCCAGCGCTATGTTCATCACGAGCGAGGCGACGCTGATCTTCCAGCCCGCACGGTACACACAAATGCTGCCGAACTCCAGCCCCACGACCACGATGCCGAGCACCCACGCCGTCCAGTTCGTTTTGCCCAGCTCGCCGATAAAACCACGGTTCCCCATCAGATAGAACGCCGCGACCGAAAAGGCCGCGCCCACGAGATAGGTGATGGTGAGCGAGGCAAAGGCGTTCACGCCCTCCGGCGTGGACTTTGTTGTGATGTGATAAAATACGTTGACGCCGACCACCAGCGCGATCGGCCAGATCATACTCCACATAGCCGCTTCTCCCTCTTTTATTTCAGCAAAATTTCCACAATGCCCGGCTCGTCCGTGTCCGGATAAAAGCTGACCTGCCACGGCGCGGTGAGCATACCGGCGTCTCTTCCGCCGTCCTTCTCCTCCTGCACGTCGCGGACCATCTGCTCCACGCCCGCGCGGTCGGTGGAAAAGTAGCTCACGCGCACCACCAAGCGGTCCGCGCCCTCCTCCGCCGCGGCGCGCAGCAGGTCGGGGATCGCCTCGGTGCTCGTGGCGTTGATGATGTTCTCCTGTTCCTCTGCCGTGCGGCGATAGCCGAAGCTGAGCGAGAGCTCATAGAAGCCGCGCTCGTCCGTGCCGGCATAGGTGATGTAATCGAGCAGATAGGCGCCGAGGTCCGTCTCTTGCTGCACCTCGTTGCAGGCCTCCGCGGCCAGCTCGGCGTATTCCGCGTCGCTGCCGAAATAGCAGCGCACCACGCCGCTCTCCGCGTGGTTTGCGACCAGCATCAGGATCGCGTTCACCGCATCCTGATAGCTGTCGGCGCGCAGGGTGTCCTTATCGCCGTTTTCCCAGTAGCCGGCGCTGTGCGGCGTCACGGACGACCACGAGCGCTCCAGCAACGCGCCTCCGCAGCCGCTGAGCAGAAGGCACAGCGCCGCGGCAAGAAGCAGTATCCTCTTTTTCACGGCGCTCCCTCCCCGCTGCTTTTAGTAGCCGAGGTCCTCGTTTACGAGCACGACCTCCATATCGCTGCCCATCATCGCGCCCCAGAGCACGGTGAGCGCGCGGCAGATGCGGCCGGGACTCTTGCAGTCGTAGCAGTGATCCGCCCTGATGGCGCAGGGCGTCTTTGCATGGAGACGCTGCGCGTTCTTCGGCGCGGCGATGTTGCGGGCGCGCCAGAGCGCCTCGTCGTAGGTGGGCGCGAGCTTATTTCTGCCCGCGACGATCCAGACCTTTTTGTGGCCGTAGATCGCGGAGGACACGCGGTTGCCCGCGCCGTCGATGTTGATGATCTCGCCCGTCTCGGCGATGCCGTTGGCCGAGAGCAGATAGTGCTCGCTGGCCGCGGCCTGCGCGCGCAGCGCGGCGGCGTCCCCGCCCTCCGGCATATGCCAATGGCTGAACACCGTATTGTGCCCACTGAGCAGGGCGTACAGCCCCAACTCCTCGAGCGTGATGCTGCCGCCGAAGCCGACGGTCGCGCCGTCGATCTGCGTGTTGAGGTATTCGGCGGCCTCCTTAGCCGTCTCGAAGCTCGAGACCTTAAAGCCGCGCGCGGTCAGCGCCTTCGTCACATTCATAAAGTCCATGGCATTGCTTCCTTTCTTTTTTCTGTCTCCCTCCGCGCGGCGACGCGGGAGAGCGGTTTTATCCTTACAGCCCGTCGGGCTTATATTCGCTGAAGCCCTCGCCGAGCACCTCGCGCGCGTCGCAGACGATGAAGAAGGCGGTCGGGTCGAGCTCGTTCACCAGCCGCTTGACCGCCACGATCTCGCGGCGGCGGACGGCGCAGAGCAGCACAGGCTTGTCGTTGTGCGTATAGGCGCCCTCGGCGGTCAGGCGGGTGACGCCCATGTCGCGCGCAAGCAGCTCTGCGGTGATCCTCTCCTGCTCGTTGGAGATGATATAGGCAAGCTTCGCGGCGCTGCCGCCGTAGACCACCATATCCATCACCTTGGTGGAGATATAGAGGGCGATGCCGCCGTAGAGCGCGTTTTCCAGACTGCGGAACACCGCGGCATAGAGCACGATGATCGTCAGGTCGATGGCAAGGCAGAGCGTGCCGATGGACAGGCCCGGGATCTTCGCCTTCAGCAGCCACGCGCCCAGCTCCGTGCCGCCGGTGGTCGCCTCCTCGCGCAGCAGCCAGCCGAGCGAGATGCCCACGAGCACGCCGCCGTAGATGCAGCCGAGGAGCTTATCCATCGGCTGAAAGGTATAGACGGCGTTGATGAGGTCGATGAACACGGAGTTCACCGCCACGGCGAAGAACGAGCGCACCAGAAAGCGCCTGCCGAAGCGCCTGAGGCTCATCAGGAAGAGCGGCGCGTTGAGCACAATGACGGTGACGCCGACCGGCAGCGCGGGCGCAAAGAAATGGATGACCTGCGCGATACCGGTGAAGCCTCCGAGCGTCAGCTCGTTGGGGACATAGAACCAGTCGAAGGCCAGCGCCATGAGCGCGCAGCCGAGCGTGATGGAAACATACTGTTTGAGCAGCTTCAAGCAATGACTTCCTTTCTCAGTCCATCAGGGAGATCTGTTTTTCGTCGCTGTCCTCCGCCTTTAAGAGCGCGCCGACCGCGGGGAGGCTGCGGGCGCGGTAGCGAGCGAGGTTGGCGATGCCGGTGCCCTCCGCGGCGCAGGCGTAGTCGAGCGTGAATTTCTTTTTGAGCGTCATCACCGCGACGCCCTGCGTCGCGCGCGTGGTCTTGCTCCCCAGCAGCGCGGTGGAGAACACCAGCACGCGCGGCTCGGTGGAGTAGACCGCCAGCTCGCAGTCCTCGCGCAGGCACAGCGCCGTGCGCAGCGGAGACTTATCCGAGTACGCGCCGGTGAGCTTGCGGCGGTTTGAGGTCGTCCGGTAGGCGGACAGCTCCACCTTGGCGGCCTTGCCGTTTTCAAAGAAGAAGAGCATCCAGCCGCGGTAATCGCCGGGCAGCACCATATAGACGACGCTCTCGCCCTCGTCCATGCCGAGCTTCGCGGGGAGATAGTCGCCGAGCGCGGACGCCTTGGTGTCGTCGAAGTCCGAAAGGCGGGATTTGTAGACCTGGCACTTATCGGTGAAGAACATCACCTCGGCGGCGTTGGAGGTCTCGAAGCTCTGCGCGAGCGCGTCGCCCTCCTTATACTTCTGCTCCGCGTTCATGCGCAGCGAGGCGGGCGTGATCTTCTTGAAGTAGCCCTCGCGGGAGAGGAACACGGACACGGCGTAGTCGTCCACCGTGGTCTCCTCGGTGTATTCCTCGACCTCGTGGCCGTAGACGATGCCGGTGCGGCGCGGCTCGGCGTATTTCTTTCGCACGTCCTCCAGCTCGGTGACGATGATCTTCTTCACGCGCGCGGGGCGGGCAAGAATGTCCTCCAGGTCCTCGATCTCGTCCTGCAGGGCGGAGGTCTCCTCCACGCGCTTCAAGATATATTCCTTATTGATATTGCGCAGCTTGATCTCCGCGACATACTCCGCCTGCACCTGGTCGATGCCGAAGCCGATCATCAGGTTCGGCACCACGTCGGCCTCGGCCTCCGTCTCGCGGATGATTTGGATCGCCTTGTCGATGTCGAGCAGGATGCGCTTGAGGCCCTTCAAAAGGTGCAGCTTGTCCTTCTTTTTGCTCATCACAAAGTAGACGCGGCGGCGGACGCACTCCGTGCGCCACGCGCACCACTCGTCGAGCAGCTCGCGCACACCCATCACGCGCGGCATTCCGGCGATGAGCACATTGAAGTTGCAGGACATGGTGTCCTGCAGCGTCGTGGACTTCATCAGCTTCTGCATGAGCTTGTCGGGGTCGGTGCCGCGCTTGAGGTCGATGGTCAGCTTGAGACCGTTCAGGTCGGTCTCGTCGCGCATATCGGTGATCTCCTTGACCTTGCCTGCCTTGATGAGCTCGGCGACCTTGTCCATGATGGCCTCGGTCGTGGTGGTGTAAGGAATTTCGTAGACCTCGATGAGGTTTTCCTTTTTGTCGTAGCGCCAGCGGGCGCGGACCTTTACGCCGCCGCGGCCCGTGCTGTAAATTTCGCGCAGGGCGTCTATGTCGCAGATGACCTCGCCGCCAGTCGGGAAATCGGGCGCGAGCAGCGTCTCCGTCAGGTCGCAGTCGGGATTTTTGAGGTAGGCGATCGTCGTGTCGCACACCTCGCCGAGGTTGAAGCCGCACAGCTGGCTCGCCATGCCGACGGCGATGCCCTGGTTGGCGCTCACGAGGATGTTCGGGAAGGTCGTCGGCAGCAGCGCCGGCTCCTTCATGGTGTTGTCGTAGTTGTCGATGAAATCGACGGTGTCGGAGTCGATGTCGCGGAAGAGCTCGGCGCAGATGGCGGAGAGCTTGGCCTCCGTGTAGCGGCTCGCCGCCCACGCCATATCGCGCGAGTAGACCTTACCGAAGTTGCCCTTGGAGTCCACGAACGGGTGCAGCAGCGCCCCGTAGCCCTTGGAAAGGCGCACCATCGTGTCGTAGATGGCGGCGTCGCCGTGGGGATTGAGCCGCATGGTCTGGCCGACGATGTTCGCGCTCTTCGTGCGCGCGCCGTTCAAAAGCCCCATCTTATACATGGTATAAAGGAGCTTGCGGTGGCTGGGCTTGAAGCCGTCGATCTCCGGAATGGCACGCGAGACGATGACCGACATCGCGTAGGGCATATAGTTGGTCTCCAGCGTATCGGTGATGCGCTGCTCGACCACGTCCGCGCGCAGGCCGAGGACGTTGGGATTTGCGCGGTGCTGGGCGGTCTGTTCCTTCTTTTCGTTCTTCTTCATGGTGTCCCTCGAGCGTTCCTGTATGTTATCACTATTTATTGGATTATATC
>CALDMA010000207.1 GCA_937915075.1 uncultured Oscillospiraceae bacterium | reverse complement strand
TCTGCGGCGCGGACGAGGCGGGCGCGGGGCCATTGATGGGCCCGGGGTACGCTGCTGCGGTGATCCTGCCGGAGGGCTGCGCCATCGAGGGACTGGACGACTCGAAGAAGCTCAGCGGGAAAAAGCGCGAGGCGCTGTTCGATGTGATCCGCGAAAGGGCGGTCGCTTACAGCGTCGCGTCCGTGGACGCGCGGGAGATCGACGAGATCGACATTTTGAACGCCCGCATGAAGGCGATGCAGCGTGCCATCGACGGTCTGAGCGTCAAGGCGGACTTTGCCCTCATCGACGGCAACCGCGACCATGGGACGAAATACGCTGTCTCCACGCCGCACCGCACGGTCATCGGCGGCGACGGCGTGAGCATGAGCATTGCCGCGGCGTCGATCCTGGCTAAGGTCAGCCGCGACCGCTTCGTGATCGACGTGCTGGACAGGCAATATCCGCAGTATCAATTTGCAAGGCACAAGGGTTATGGGACCCGGCTGCACTACGCCATGCTCGACGAATACGGCCCCTGCCCCTGTCACCGAAGGACCTTTCTCAAGAAGTGGGAGGCGGGGAGACCATGAGCACGACCAAGGAAGCCGGCGACCGCGGCGAAGCGATGACCGCGGAGTATCTGCGCGGGAACGGCTACGAGATCCTTGCCTCGCAGTTCCGCTGCCGCTTCGGCGAGATCGACCTCATTGCCCGCCGGGGCGGTATCCTCTGCTTTGTGGAGGTCAAGCTGCGCAGCGACCGGCGCTTCGGCCTGCCGCGCGATTTCGTCACCGCCGCCAAGCAGCGGCGAATCCGCACCACGGCGGCCTTTTACATGACGCGGCACGATCCTGACCTCTGCGCCCGCTTTGACGTGGCGGAGGTCTACGACGACGAAACGCCGCCGCGCATCGAGTACATTGAGAACGCATTTGAGTAAGCGGCAGGAAAGGGGGCGGCTATGGCGCTCTATACGATCGGCGATCTGCACCTCTCGCTCGGCGGGAGCAAGCCGATGGATATTTTCGGCGATAAGTGGGCGAACCACGTTGAGCGCCTGCGCGAGTCCTTTTCGCACCTGACGGCAGACGATGTGACGGTGCTGGCGGGCGATCTTTTCTGGGGCATTTCGCTCGAGGAGTCGCTGCCGGACTTTCAGTTTATCGACGCGCTGCCCGGGCGCAAGATCATTCTGAAGGGCAACCACGACTACTGGTGGAGCACCGCCACGAAAATGAAGAGGTTTTTCGAGGCGCACGGAATCGAAAGCATCGACATTTTGTTCAACAACTGCTTCTTCTACGGGGACTATGCCCTCTGCGGCACGCGCGGCTGGTTTTATGAGGAGGATGCCGCCGGCACGCACACAGGCAAAATGCTCGCACGCGAGGCGATGCGGCTGGAGGCCTCGTTCCGGGCGGCGGGGGAGCGGCCCATCCTCTGCTTCCTGCACTATCCGCCGCTCTATCAGGGCTACCGGTGTCCGGAGCTGCTCGAGCTCATCGACCGCTACCGCGCCGAGCGCTGCTATTACGGTCATCTGCACGGCCCCACGCACCGCCGCGCCTTTGAGGGACGGCGCGGAGAGACCGACTATGCCCTCATTTCCGCGGATTATCTGGGCTTCGTCCCGAAAAAAATCTGCGATTAAAGGAAAAATGATAAAAAAAGGGTAGATATTTTCCAAAACCTATGGTAAAATACCACTTTGCAATGAGCATCATTTGCTTAATACGGAGGAAAAAGAAACATGAATGTCAAGTCTGTTGAAAAGCTCGAAAAGAGCCAGGTCGCCGTCACCGTCGAAGTGACTGCCGAGGAGTTTGAAGCCGCCGTTCAGAAGGCGTATCTCAAGATGCGCAATAAGATCAGCGTGCCCGGCTTCCGTCCCGGCAAGGCGCCCCGCAAGATGATCGAAAAGCTCTACGGCGAGGGCGTGTTCTACAGCGACGCTGTGGACGCTGCGCTTCCCGATGCATATACGCAGGCCATCGGCTCCAGCGGCCTTGATGTGGTCGGCTATCCCGAGATCGAGATCGTTGACGACCAGATCGGCAAGGACGGCTTCACCTTCAAGGCGACCGTCGCGGTCTATCCCGAGGTCGAGCTGGGTCAGTACAAAGGCGTGAGCGCCGTGAAGGAAGAGGTCAAGGTCACGGCAGACGACGTCAAGGAACGCCTGAACCAGATGGCCGAGCGTGAGGCCCGCCTCGTTTCCGTGGACCGCAAGGTCAAGAAGGGCGATACCGCCGTCATCGACTTTGAGGGCTTCGACAACGGCGTTGCCTTCGAGGGCGGCAAGGGCGAGAACCACGAGCTGGAGATCGGCTCGGGCAGCTTCGTTCCCGGCTTCGAGGATCAGATCATCGGCATGAAGGCCGGTGAGGAGAAGGACATTGACATCACCTTCCCCGAGAACTACACCAAGGATCTCGCTGGCAAGCAGGTCGTGTTCCACGTCAAGGTCAACGAGGTCAAGGAAAAGCAGACTCCGGCGCTCGACGATGAGTTCGCCAAGGACGTTTCCGAATTTGAGACGCTCAAGGAGCTCAAGGACGACACCAAGGCCAAGATCGCGGCCGAGCGTGAGCAGTCCGTCAAGATCGCCTTTGAGAACGCCCTGCTCGAGAAGGTCGCCGGCGATATCAAGGCCGATATCCCCGAGGTCATGATCGAAGAGCAGTGCCGCCGCTTCCTCGACGAGTTCAAGCAGCGTCTGCAGGCGCAGGGCATCCCCTACGACCAGTATTGCAAGATGACCGGCATGGACGAGGCCAAGTTCATGGAGGACGGCCGCGAGCCCGCCGTCCGTCAGGTCAAGATGGACCTTGCCATCGCTGCCATCATCAAGGCGGAGAACCTCGACGTCACCGATGAGGAGATCGAGGAGAAGTACAAGTCCATGGCCGAGCAGTACGGCATGGAGCTTGATATGCTCAAGAAGTATCTCGACGCGCCCACCGTCCGCAATCAGCTTCTGAACGAGAAGGCAATCGCCGTGGTCGTCGACAGCGCCAAGGCGGAGAAGCCCGCCAAGGCCGAAAAGGCCGAGGGAGAGGAAGAGAAGAAGCCCGCCAAGAAGACCGCGAAGAAGGCCGCCGAGGGCGAGGAGGAGAAGAAACCCGCCGCCAAGAAGACGACCAAGAAGGCTGCCGAGGGTGAGGAAGAGAAGAAGCCCGCCAAGAAGACTGCGAAGAAGGCCGCCGAGAAGGCTGAATGAGCCGGAAATCGGTTATACTTCAGCAGAAAAAAGTAAACAGGCATAAATAGAAACAGCCAATCAACCACAAATGAGGAGCATTTGTGGTTGATTGCATACATACCGGAAATTTGAACAGGGTATGAACATTTTGAACGGACACCAAGGAGGTACCCCTATGAGCTTAGTCCCTTATGTTGTCGAGCAGACCAGCCGCGGCGAGCGGTCCTATGACATTTTCTCCCGCCTGCTCAACGACCGCATCATTTTCCTCGGCGAGGAGGTCAACGACACCACCGCGAGTCTCGTCGTCGCCCAGCTCCTCTATCTTGAGGCGCAGGACCCCGACAAGGATATCCAGCTTTATATCAACTCGCCCGGCGGCAGCGTGACCGCCGGCATGGCGATCTACGACACCATGCAGTATATCAAGTGCGACGTCTCCACCATCTGCGTCGGCATGGCGGCGAGCATGGGCGCGTTCCTGCTCTCCTGCGGCGCGAAGGGCAAGCGCATCGCGCTGCCCAACGCGGAGGTCATGATCCATCAGCCCTCCGCCGGCACGCAGGGCAAGGTCACCGATATGGAGATCGACGTGGAGCACTTCCTCAAGATCAAGCAACGCATCAATAAGATCCTTGCCGATAACACCGGCAAGACGCCAGAGCAGATCAAGTCGGACTCCGAGCGCGACAACTGGATGACGGCGGAGGAGGCCAAGGAGTACGGCCTGATCGACAAGGTCATCTATAAGCGGTAATCAACACCTGTAAAGGGAAAGGTCATTACACGAATGAGTGAAGAAAAAAGCAAGAAGCAGCTTCTCCGCTGCTCGTTCTGCGGCAAGTCGGAGAAGGAAACGCACCGCATGATCCAGGGCCCCGCCGGCGTGCGCATCTGCGACGAGTGCGTGCGGCTGTGCATGGAGATCGTGGAGGACGGCTATGAGGCCGAGCAGCACGAGTTCGACACGCCCGATGAGATCCCCACGCCGCATGAGATCCGCGCCGTGCTCGACCAGTATGTGATCGGGCAGGACGAGGCCAAGGTCGCGCTGAGCGTGGCGGTCTACAACCACTACAAACGCATCTTCTTCGGCGGCGGAGACGACGTGGAGCTGCAGAAGAGCAACATCCTGCTGCTCGGTCCCACCGGCAGCGGCAAGACGCTCTTTGCCCAGACGCTCGCCCGTATCCTCAAGGTGCCGTTCGCCATCGCGGACGCGACCACGCTCACCGAGGCGGGCTACGTCGGCGACGATGTGGAGAACATTCTCCTGCGTCTTCTGCAGGCGGCGGACTATGATGTGGAGCTTGCCGAGCGCGGCATCATCTACGTCGACGAGATCGACAAGATCGCCCGCAAGAGCGAGAATACCTCCATTACGCGCGACGTCTCCGGCGAGGGCGTGCAGCAGGCGCTGCTGAAGATCGTCGAGGGCACGGTCGCGAACGTTCCGCCGCAGGGCGGGCGCAAGCACCCGCACCAGGAGTTCATTCAGATCGACACGCGCAACATCCTCTTTATCTGCGGCGGCGCGTTTGAGGGACTGGACAAGATCATCGAGAGCCGTCTGGACCGCAAGAGCATCGGCTTTGACGCGGTCATTGAGGGCAAAAAGGAGAAGGATCACGCGAAGATCCTGCGCGAGGTGCAGCCGCACGACATCCTCAAGTTCGGCATCATTCCCGAGCTGGTGGGCCGTCTGCCGGTCATCGCCGCGCTCGACGAGCTTCGGCGCGACGATCTGGTGCGTATCCTGACCGAGCCGAAGAACGCGCTGGTCAAGCAGTATCAGAAGCTCCTGAGCTACGACGGCGCGGAGCTGGTGTTCGACCACGACGCGCTCGAGGAGATCGCCGACAAGGCCATCGAGCGCAAGATCGGCGCGCGCGGTCTGCGCGCGGTGATGGAGGGCCTGCTCACCAAGGTGATGTACGACATTCCCTCCGACCGCACGATCGAGCGAGTGACCATCACCCGTGACTGCGTGGACGGCAGGGAGCCGCCGCGGCTCGGACACAGAAATGAAGCATTGCAGGAGGGGAAGCCGGCGGAGCTGCCGCCGGTCGAGCCGGCCTCCTGACGTAAGGAGACCCTATGGAAACCATCACCAAAAACATCCCGGCCCTTGCGCTGCGCGGACTCACGGTCTTTCCCCGCATGACCGCGAGCTTCGACGTGGAACGCGAGATCTCCGTGCGCGCGCTGGAGCGCGCGATGGAGACGGGGCAGGAGATCTTTCTTGTCACCCAGCGTGAGCTGGGCGTTGAGCTGCCGGAGGAAAAGGACCTCTACGAGGTCGGTACCGTCGCACGCGTCATCCAGATCCTGCGCGCGTCGAACTCCATGATGCGCGTCGTCATGGAGGGCGGCAGCCGTGCGCGGCTGCGCCGCCTGTGGCAGCGCGAACCGTTTCTGCAGGCGCAGGTCGAGCTGATCGGCGAGGAAAAATCTCCGCGGCACGGCACGCGCACCGAGGCGATGCTGCGCCAGACCTACGCGCTCTTCGGCGAGTACAGCGAGCTGCTGCCCAAGCAGCCCGAGAGCATCTTCACCACGGTCATGGACGCGACCGACCCGGGCTTTCTCGCCGATTTCATCGCGCAGAACACCAATCTGCGCTATCAGGACAAGCAGTCCGTGCTTGAGGAGCTGCGCCCGCTGATGCGTCTGCGTCGCGTGAATGAGATCCTCAAGCGTGAGATCAGTGTCATTGCGATGGAGCAGGACATTGAAAGCAAGGTGCGCGAGCGCGTCGGCCAGATCCAAAAGGATATGATCCTGCGCGAGCAGGTCAAGGTGCTGCAGAACGAGCTGGGTGAGGGAGACAGCGACGCGGAGTTCGACGAATACCGCACAAAGATCCTCGCCTGCCGCCTGCCGGAGGAAACGGAGAAAAAGCTCCTCAAGGACGTGGACCGCCTGTCGCGTCAGCCGTTCGGCAGCGCGGAGGCCAGCGTGCTGCGCAACTATCTCGACACCGTGCTCGATATGCCGTGGGGTGTGGAGACAAAGGAGCGCGTGAGCGTGGAAACAGCGCGCCGCCGCCTTGACCGCGACCACTACGGCATGGAGAAGGTCAAGGAGCGTATTCTGGAGTTTATCGCCGTGCGCAGGCTCAATCCCGACGCCAGAGGGCAGATCATCTGCCTCGTCGGCCCGCCGGGTGTGGGCAAGACGTCCATCGCGCTGAGCATCGCCAAGGCGATGAACCGAAAGGTCGCGCGGCTGTCGCTCGGCGGCGTGCGGGACGAGGCGGACATCCGCGGCCACCGCAAGACCTACATCGGCGCGATGCCCGGCCGCATCATCGAGGCCATCTCCCGCAGCGGCTCGATGAACCCGCTGCTCGTGCTCGACGAAGTCGACAAGATGGGCAGCGACGGGCGCGGCGACCCCGCGTCGGCGCTGCTCGAAGTGCTCGACCCTGAGCAAAACTCCGCATTCCACGACAACTATCTCGACTTGGACTACGACTTGTCCAAAGTGCTGTTCATCGCTACGGCCAACACACTGAGCACGATTCCAGCTCCGCTGCTCGACCGTATGGAGGTCATCGAGCTTCCGACCTATACCGACAGTGAAAAA
>CALDMA010000206.1 GCA_937915075.1 uncultured Oscillospiraceae bacterium | reverse complement strand
ATGCTGCTGTCCCTCGCCGCCTGCGGCAGCAAGGACACCGCGCCGACCGACGACAACGCACCTTCGCAGGAGCAGGGCAGTGGAGATCCGCAGCCCGGCGGAACGACCGGGACGCCCGACGAGCCGGAGCAGCCCGAGCAGACGCAGCCGGCGGAGCAGGAGCCGACGGACAGCAAGCCCGAGCAGACGCAGCCGGCGGAGCAGGAGCCTGCCAAGGAGCTGGAAAAAGAGCCTGAAAAGCAGCCCGAGCCCAAGCCCGATCCCAAGCCGGCCGAAAAGCCCACGGAGGATAAGCCCGCGGAGCAGCCGACCGAGACGCCCAAGCCCGAGACCCCGGCAGAGGACAAGCCTGCCGCGGCTGCCGACGACGCGCTGACGATCCTCAACGCGATCTGGAATACATACAGCGATGAAGAGAAGTTCCCTGCCGCCGGAGGGGATTCCGAGCACGCCGTGGACGGCGCGCCCGGCAGCTTCGACACGAGCAATGCCGACAACCTCAGCTATATGCTCACCTTCCCGGCGGACGACGCTTCGCTCATCGACAGCGCCGCCTCGCTCGTTCACATGATGAACCTGAACACCTTCACCTGCGGCGCGTTCCATGTCGCCGACGCGAACAACGTCGCCAAGCTCGCGGACGACCTGCGCACGACCATTCAGGCCAAGCACTGGATGTGCGGCTTCCCGGATAAGCTGGTCATCGTCACGGTCGGGCAGAGCGTATTTTCCGTGTACGGAAACGAGGAGCTGGTCAACACCTTCCGCGATAAGCTCCTGGCGAGCTATCCCACCGCCGCCGCCGTCTATGACGAGGCCATCGGCGCATAAAGCAGCTGAGAAGAAAAGAGGAATGCCGCGCATTCCTCTTTTCTTTTTGCCGCTTGCGGACGGGCCGGTTTTCGTATAAAATGTGGTCAGATCACATCACCGCACGGAGGACGCGCCATGCCGAAGCCAAAGTGGAAGCTGAACACCATCTACATATCCGAGCGGCTGCAGGAGAGCCTGCGGCCGATCTCCCGCTGCGCGCTGACCACCGTGGTCGCCCCGATGGGCTACGGAAAGACCACCGCGGTGAACTGGTATCTGGAGGAGCACGCAAAGGCCGGGCCGCTGCGCGTCGTCCGCATCAGCGTGTATTCCGACAACCTTGCGATCTTCTGGCGGAGCGCGCAGGACGCCTTTGCCCGCGCGGGCATCGACCTGCTGCGGGAGTATGCCTGTCCCACGGACGCCGCCGGCGGCGCTCTGCTGGCGGACGATCTCTGCCATGAGCTGGCGGGGGACACGCCCTGCTATCTGTTCATCGACGATTTTCACCTGCTCACAGACCGCCGCGTGACCGCCTTTCTCTGTATGCTCGCGGGCCGTCTGCCCGCCAACGTCCACCTGATCATCGCCAGCCGCGACCGCTTTCTGCCCGCCGCGGAGATCGTCCGGCTGGGGGCAAGGGTCTACCGGCTCGGCACGGAGCAGCTGCGGCTGAACCACACGGAGCTGGCTGTTTACGCGCACCGCTGCGGCACGGAGCTTTCCGACGCGCAGGTGGAATCGCTGCTCTACTCCAGCGAGGGCTGGTTCTCCGCCGTCTACCTGAACCTGCGGACGCTCTCCGAGCATGGGGCGCTGCCCGAACGCGATTCCGATATTTTCACCATGTTCACCGCCGCCATGATCGAGCCGCTGCCGCCGCGGCAGCGGGAATTTCTCGCGGTGATGGGTCTTGCCGACGAATTCACCGCGGAAATGGCGCGCTTTGTCACCGGGGACGCCGACGCGGAGGAGCTGCTCGCCGTGCTGACCGCGCAGAACGCCTTTGTCAAGCGTCTGCCGGACGGCGTGACCTACCGCTTCCACCACATGATGAAGGAATGCGCGGAGCGCGCCTTCCGGACGCTGGACGCGGAGACGCAGCGGCGCTGCCGGGAGCGCTACGGCGCATGGTACGAGGGGCGAGGGCAGTATCTTCACGCCATGGCGGCCTACCGGCGCTGCGGGGACTACGACGCGCTGCTGCGCGTGGTGCAGGAGGATGCGGGCATCCTGCTCGCGTCGCTGCCCCCGTCGGAGGTGCCGGCCGCTCTCGACGAATGTCCCGCCGATGCTCTGAAGGCGCACCCATTCGCGCTTCTGGTGCTGATGCGCAGCATGTTCAACTGGCGCAATATTCCGAAAATGCTGGAGCTCAAGGCGCTCCTGCTCACTGCCATCGAAGAGCATCCCGAGCTGCCCGCGGAGGAGCGCGGTGATCTGCTGGGCGAATGCGACCTTATCATGAGCTTTCTCTGCTATAACGACATCAGCGCCATGAGCCGTCTGCACCGCAGCGCTAGCGCGCAGATGTCCCGTCCCGCCATCAGCATCCGCTCGAGCGGCGGCTGGACCTTCGGTTCGCCGTCCGTGCTGATGATGTTCTACCGGGCCTCGGGCGAGCTTGCGGGCGAGCTTGCTGAGATGGCCGAATGTATGCCGCACTACTATAAGATCACCAACGGCCACGGTCAGGGCGCGGAGACCATCATGCGCGCCGAGGCGGCCTTTGTGCAGGGACGCTTTACCGACGCGCACATCGCGCTGGAGAGCGCCTACGCACAGATCGAGGGCAACGGGCAGGAGAATATGGCGCTCTGCTGCGACTTCCTCGCGCAGCGCCTCTCCCGGTACGCGGAGGTCGGGCCGCACCGCAGCTTTGCCGAGCGCCGCGCGGAGCTGCTGCGGCATCACAACGCCTCGTGGCTCAAGCTCTGGAACGCCGTCAGCGCTTACTGTCACGCCCTGTCGGGCGAGACGGAGCACATTCCGGAGGTCTTTGCGGAGCACCGCCTCGCCTCGGTCAGCATCCTCGCGCCGGGCCGGCCGATGATCGAGATGATCGAGAATCAGGTGTACCTTGCCCAGGGCGCTTACGCCAAGGTGATCGGCCGCAGCGAGGGTCTGCTCGCCCTGTGCGAGGGAATGCACTACGCGCTCGTCGCGCTGCACGTTCGCCTTCAGACCGCGTCGGCCTATGAGCGGCTGGGCAAGCACGGCGAGGCTCGCGTGCTGCTCATGCAGGCGCTTGCCGACGCCGCGCCGGACGGCATCGTGATGCCGTTTGCGGAAAACTATCGCTCTCTCAAGCCGCTGCTCACCGCAGGACCGCAGACCGCGTTCACGGAACGGGTGCTCGCGCTGGGCGAGGCAGGGGAGCGGCGGCAGAACGGGACAGTCCGCCCCGCGGCGTTCACCGCGCTGACGGAGCGGGAATATGCGCTGGTCGGCCTGATGGCACAGCGGCTATCCAACCGGGAGATCGCGGAAAAGCTGTTTCTCTCCGAGGGCAGCGTCAAGCAATATGTAAACCGGATCTATTCCAAGCTCCACATCGAGGGCGACCCCCGCACAAAGCGCAGGCGGCTCGCGGAGCTGCTCGCGCAAAAGGCCTGACAACGGGAGGACGTCCGCAGGGACGCCCTCCCGTTCCTTTATCGGTCGAAGCCGGGGTTGACGAAGTAGACGTTCTTCTCGTCGAGCTTTTCCCTGGCAAGCCGCAGCCCCTCGCCGAAGCGTACAAGATGGAGTAGCTGTACTTGCTTAAATGCGCCATTCGATCCGAATGGAATCGCTGGTAGCATAGATGACGCGGATGAGTTGATCCACCGTCTGCCGTTTATCGTCGAAGCTCAATTCGCCCCACATAGTCAGGTGATTATTGATCTCCGTATAGTCCGCTTCCTTGTGCAACTTCCGTTCAGAGATACGCTTCATCAGCTCCTGCTTTTTTCCATCCAGTTCTTTGATGCGCCCGCTGATGTAACGAAACAGGGTATCGTCCGCAGCCGACAGGCGATCCATCAGAGAGCTGATCTCCGTTTCTACTTGCGTAAGTTGAACATTCAGCGTCGTCAGCTCAGGGTTAACGCGTTTTCCTTTACATCTCCTGAGTTTTTTGAATTGAGCCATCTTTTTTCGCATTTCATTATAGATTATTTGCTCAAACTCGTCGGTGTAGATCGTTCCGGGACCCTCGCAGGCTTTGGAGTTCATTTTGTTCGAGCAGAGGAGGTAGCGAGAGCGTGTGGTCGAGTAATGCTTATCCACCAAAGCATACCCGCAGGCTCCGCATTTGATTTTTCCGGCCAGCCATGTGTTCTTGGCCTTTTGATACGGCTTGATCTGTTGCGCTTCCAAGCACTTTGCGCGGCATTTCAGCCACAGGTCAGAGGAGATAATACCTTCATGCGGAGCCAGTACCAAATGGTTGCCTTCCAAATTCATTTGCTTGCGTCCGGTGGAGTCCTGTCCCTTGTAGTAGTAGCACCCGTTCGTACCGATAAAATCGGCAGGGTCATTTGCCATGATCGCACCTTGGTCACGATAGAACTCATAAACGGATGGGTCCGCACGAACATAGATGGGATTCCGCAGGATGTCTGCAAGGCGTGTGCGTCCCCACGGCTTTCCGTTTTTGAGAATGCCGTGGGCCTGAAAGTAGCGGATGATGTCGCCGTAAGAACATTCCGGCTTGGAGTAGAGCTCATAGATCAATTGCACCTGCTCTGCTTCCTCTGCGTTGATCTCATACATGGAGGTCTTAATACCCTCGATGGTCGTTGGAATCAGCCTAAACCCATACGGAACTCTGCCGCCCATATAAAAACTTTTTTGACTGCGGGAGTAGTAGGCATCTGCCACACGCTTTTGAATGGTTTCCCGTTCCAGTTGTGCGAATACGATGCAGATGTTGAGCATGGCGCGCCCCATAGGTGAGGAGGTGTCGAACTTTTCCGTCGTGGATATGAACTCAACTTTGTGCTTTCCAAATTGCTCCATCATATTGGAGAAGTCAAGAATAGAACGGCTGATACGGTCCAGCTTATAAACAACGACCTTACCGATCACTCCATTTTCGATGTCGTTCATCATTTCCACAAAGGCCGGACGGTCTGTATTTTTACCGCTGTAACCTCTGTCGGTATAGACCTTGTACTGTTCACCTCTCATTTCGTATTGGCAGAACTCGATTTGGCTTTCGATGGAAATGCTATCGGCTCTGTCAACGGATTGTCTTGCGTAGATTGCGTTCATTTTGTAGCTCCTTTCTCTCATAGAAAAGAGCTGCTGACAGGTACATCATACCGCAGCAGCTCCTAAATAGCTATCATTTTCATTGTATTTTTCATATTTTATAAAGACCTCGAAAAGACCTTCCTCAATACATCGCCGCTGTTCTATGCACTCCTCGGCGGTGAGCTGTGGGGTAAGGTTTTCGATTCTAATCATGTTTTTTCTGCCGGAAACAAGGTGCGCATCACTATCGTAAGTGAAAGGGCGGACAATAATAACTATCACCTCCCGTGGTGCTAATATTTTATTTGTAGGAAACTTGTCCTATGCAAAAGAGACAGACCGACTTGGTCTGTCTCTTTCGTCCGTATGATTCAGGGCAGGGAATACATGATTTCTATATCCCTCCCATCGTTTGCCCATGTGATTGTTCTTCCTGTTCCTTTTGTGCAGCATGTTCGTCGTGCTTTTCTTTTGCCACGATAACCGCGCCTGCCGCAAGTCCGACCACTGCGCCGAAGTTCTCCGCGGCGATCCTGGCCTCGATGCGCCGACGCTGCTCTTCGGCATCGCCGCTTTCCTCATCCAGCAGCAGACCGAGTGTTGCCAGCCCCGCCGCGCCGGTACGCAGCAGGGGCGTCATGGAAACAGGCTGAGGATCTTTGCCACGCTGTACCACCCCGCCAGCGCCACCGAGCCGAGCAGCGTCACCAGCATGATCCACTTGATCGCCACGAGCAGACTGAAATCCGGCAGCCACCGAATCCATTTGCAGGAATACCGCTCGC
>CALDMA010000205.1 GCA_937915075.1 uncultured Oscillospiraceae bacterium | reverse complement strand
CACCGGGAGAACCAATGAGAAGCACGTTGTGGGAGCCTGCGGCGGCGATCTCCAGCGCGCGCTTGACGTTCTCCTGTCCCATGACGTCGGCGAAATCGGGAACGCTGTCCGCCTCGGTCGTCGGCTCCCAGCGCTGCGCGGGGGCAAGCCGTTCCTCGCCGCGCAGGTGGCGCAGCAGCTGCGGTGCGGTCTCCACGCCGTAGACGGTCAGACCGTCGGCCAGCGTCGCCTCGGCGGCGTTCGCCGCAGGGACATAAAGGGTCTTCACGCCCGCGCGCGCCGCGGCCATCGCCATCGGCAGCACACCGCTGATGGGGCGCAGCGCACCGGTGAGCGACAGCTCGCCGATGAACGCGGAGGCAGGGTCCGGCGCGTCGATCTCACCCTCGCCCGCGAGAATGCCGAGCAGCAGCGGCAGGTCGTAGACCGTGCCCTCCTTTTTCCGGTTCGCGGGCGCGAGGTTGACCGTGATGCGGCTGACGGGAAACTTCGCTCCGCAGTTTTTGATGGCCGCGCGGACACGCTCGCGCGCCTCTTTTACCGCCGTGTCGCCGAGGCCGACCACGTCGAACGCGGGGAGTCCGCCCGAGAGGAAGCACTCCACCGTGACCTCATAACCGGAAATGCCCTGCAAACCGAGGGAACGCACCGTTGTGACCATACGCTGCCGTCCTTTCCTTGCCTGTTTTCTTATTTTTCAGTTTACCACAGTTTGCCGCATAAGGCAAGCGCGGCGCGGGGCGCGGAGGGAAAAGGAATGATATCCTGCAAAACAAAAGCTGATATTAAATATTTTGAATATTTAATTGCAAAAATGTGGATAGCTTTACCGAATGTAAATAAAATCCAGTAAAAAAATGAATGTTTTTTGCGAAAGTGACGTTTACATCGGGTGAAAATCGTGCTATGATGATAACGTCAGTTTTTGCGTAATGACGCGAAAAACGCCGCTCCCCGGCGGCGAATATAACAGGAGGTTTCATTTATGGCAAGAAAAATGAAGTCCATGGACGGTAATAACGCTGCCGCGCACGTATCCTATGCGTTCAGCGAAGTTGCCGCGATTTACCCCATTACCCCCTCGAGCCCCATGGCCGACTTTGTTGACCAGTGGAGCGCCAACGGATTGAAGAACATCTTCGGCACCCGCGTGAAGGTCGTCGAGATGCAGTCCGAGGCCGGCGCGGCTGGCGCGGTGCACGGCTCCCTCGGCACCGGCGCTTTGACGACCACCTACACGGCGTCTCAGGGCCTGCTGCTGATGATCCCCAATATGTACAAAATCGCCGCCGAGCAGCTCCCCTGCGTGTTCCACGTTTCCGCGCGTACCGTTTCCACCCACGCGCTGAACATCTTCGGTGACCATTCCGACGTGATGGCCTGCCGCCAGACCG
This sequence comes from uncultured Oscillospiraceae bacterium, assembly GCA_937915075.1. Taxonomy (GTDB): domain Bacteria; phylum Bacillota; class Clostridia; order Oscillospirales; family Oscillospiraceae; genus Hominicoprocola. Next base: position 1,248 of record CALDMA010000205.1, on the reverse strand, counting down.
GCTTCGCCATGCTGTGCGAGGGCAACGTGCAGGAGGTCATGGATCTCAGCCCCGTCGCCCATCTCGCGGCGCTGACCGGCAAGGTCCCCTTCATCAACTTCTTCGACGGCTTCCGCACCAGCCACGAGATCCAGAAGATCGCGGTCTGGGACTACAAGGACCTCGCCGAGATGTGCGACATGGACGCCGTCAAGGCTTTCCGTGAGCACGCCCTGAATCCTGAGCATCCCCATATGCGCGGCTCCCACGAGAACGGTGATACCTTCTTCCAGCATCGTGAAGCCTGCAACCAGTATTACGACGCGCTGCCCGAGGTCGTTGAGTCCTACATGGATAAAATCAACGCCAAGCTCGGCACCGACTATAAGCTGTTCAACTACTACGGCGCGCCCGACGCGGACCGCGTCATCATCGCGATGGGCTCCATCTGCGACGTGGCCGAAGAAGTCATCGACTACCTCAACGCCCACGGCGAGAAGGTCGGCCTCATCAAGGTCCGCCTGTACCGCCCGTTCAAGGCCGAGCGCCTGATCGAGGCCATTCCCGCCACCTGCAAGAAGATCGCCGTCCTCGACCGTACCAAGGAGCCCGGCGCGCAGGGCGAGCCCCTGTACCTCGACGTCGTCACCGCGCTCGCCAACGCCGGCAAGACCGACATTCAGGTCATCGGCGGCCGTTACGGCCTCGGCTCCAAGGACACCCCGCCCGCTTCCGTCTTCGCCGTTTACAGCGAGCTGAAGAAGGACGAGATGAAGCGTCAGTTTACCATCGGCATCGTCGATGACGTGACCGGCCTCTCCCTCCCCGAGGACAAGAACTGCCCGAACACCGCGGCGGAAGGCACCATTGAGTGCAAGTTCTGGGGTCTCGGCGGCGACGGCACCGTCGGCGCGAACAAGAACTCCATCAAGATCATCGGCGACCATACCGACAAGTTCATTCAGGCGTACTTCCAGTACGACTCGAAGAAGACGGGCGGTATCACCATCTCGCACCTGCGTTTCGGTGATTCGCCGATCAAGTCTTCCTACTATATCAATAAGGCGGATTTCGTTGCCTGCCACAATCACGCGTACCTCAACAAGTACGACATGATCTCCGATGTGAAGCCGGGCGGCACATTCCTCCTTGACTGCCAGTGGTCTGCCGATGAGCTGGACGAGAACCTTCCCGCATCGGTGAAGAGCTACATTGCGAACAACAATGTCAAGTTCTACATCATCAATGCGACGAAGCTCGCGATTGATC
>CALDMA010000204.1 GCA_937915075.1 uncultured Oscillospiraceae bacterium | reverse complement strand
TGGCGCAGTTGATTTATTCCAGCGGCTACGAAGCCTTCGTCAGCGGTGTCAGTTTAGGGAAGGACCCGGAAGTGGATGCACCGACGGTAAGAGCGCAATATTGCATCCGGGGTGAAAAAGAAAATGCTGAGGTAGTCGAGAAGATGTATTTCGATCGGCTGCTGGATTTTGTGTATGTAGAATTTATGGAGGGGCTGCAGAAAGGGTTCGTGCCAAAACGCTGCGCCAACTGCGGACGCTGGTTCCTGCAGATGCCGGGTATGACCTACGCCTATTGTGGTGAACCCACGCCGGGGCAGGATGGCAAGACCTGCCGGGAAATTGGAGCCACCAGCAGCTTCCGCAGCAAGGTACAGAACAATGATGTCTGGAAGGCCCACCAGCGGGCCTACAAAAAATATTTTGCCCGCACCAGAAAAGGGACGATGAGCAAGGGTGTGTTTGAAGTGTGGTCCCGAAAAATGGAGACGCTGCGGGACGCCGCGCTGAAGGAATACGACAGGGCGCAGAGCGACGAGGAGCGCCAGCGCATTGTGGATGAGGTCACACAAAAACTGAATAAGCTGTGATAGGAATAGAAAGCAGGAGGGAGATGCGTCCGCATTGTGGATGCATCTCCCTCCTGCGCCGCAGTGCCGAAGCACTGCGTGACCCTTACGGAGTGACAAACAATGGAGCATTTCGCAAACTGCTCTGAATCATACTGGCAATAGCTCATATTTGACTTACAAAGCAAAATCTTGACTTTCCACCCAACAATCTGTACTCTTAAATCGTATCAAATATAGAGAGGGAGGCGAAGCCATGCAGGGGGATTTTGAAGCGTTTTATCTGCGGCACTTCAAGGCAATCTACCGTGTTTGTTATGCCTTTATGAAAAACGCACAGGACGCAGAGGACTGCGTAGAGGATACCTTTGTAAAAGCTATGTCCTGCGGTCTGGATTTTGAAAATGAGCGACATGAAAGATCATGGCTCACAACGACAGCTATGAATATCTGCAAGGACAAGCTCAAACATTGGTGGAGACAAAAAGTTACTCCCATTGACGATGCGGCAGAAGTCCCTGTTGCCCAACCAGAAGATCATCAAGAGGTAACGGAGGCGGTTATGGCATTACCCATAAAATACAAAGAAGTTGTTTGGCTACACTATTATGAGGGCTATCAAACAGACGAGATTGCATTGATGCTGAAACGCTCTCCCTCTACGGTGCGCGGACAACTGCGGGACGCCCGCGCAAAATTGAAACTGACATTAGGAGGTGAGCGTATATGAATGAGAATGAAGTGAAAAACGCATTTGATAATATAGAGCCAGAACCCGGTGCCCAGGAGCGTATGTATGCAAATATTCTGAAAAAAGCAGCGGCACAAAAAGGAAATCAAAATGTCGAAGAAAATTATCCTGCTGCCCAAAATCATAGGTCTATCCTGATGTGGCAGCGATGGGGTAGCTTAGCCGCCTGCCTTGCCATTGTGATTGCTGCCGGATTTGCACTTCCTCATTTCCTTGATCGCTCAGAGCCGGACGATCCTCCTGTATTTGTAGGATCCCCCTTTGAAGACATAGACAGTCCAGAGGAATTTGAAAAACTGGGATTTACCATTGATGCACCCGAGAATGCAGAAGACGTGACTTACTGCATTTACGATGGTACGATTGCCCGCGTTGATTTTATACTGAACGATCACGAATACACTTATGAAGCTGCCAAATTGAACGGGAACTTTTCTCGGGCAGAGGGAGATGCTGTGGGCAGTACTACGCTCAACGCAAAGTATGATGCAACGCTTGACTGTCTATCACCTGACACATGGCGGGCACATTGGAGCAAAAACGGTGTCAGCTACTATCTTTCCAATTTTGACGGTGCGAGTGAAGATATGATCGCCGACGTAGCGGAACTGCTAATAGGACAAAGTTGAACTAAGAAGCGCGAAATTCGGAGAGTGATAAACTCTCCGAATTTTTTATTTTTCTTACCAACATTTCATCATGCCAAATCGTATGGATATATGGATGGGCAAGAGAGCGGCGTTTCCGGAGACGCAGTTCCACCGTCCTTATGAAAATATTTTGAATTTTAAGGAGTAGATACTGATGAAACGGATTTTGACTTTTGCACTGGCCATGGTAATGGTGTTTTCTCTCGCCGCCTGCGGCAGTAAGACCGATGATAACAAAAAGGATAACAACAAGAAAAACAATACAGAAGTGGCAATGACCGCCCAAGAGATTATGACTGGGCTGAAAGAGAAGCTGGGTGAAAGTTTTGATTGCGATACGACTGAGGATGAATCTCGCATGAGCGGCTATTGGGGGCTGGACATGAGTAAGGTAGAGGATTGGGCTGCCATGAGTAACTCTAATTCGAGTCTGAATCCCAGCACTGCCGTGATTGTCAAGGTCAAGGACGGTTACGCGCAGGATGCCGCCGCGCTGCTTCAGCGCGGCTATGAGCAGACCCTCAGCTACTCCCGGATGTACAACATGGACCTGCAGAAGGTGCTGCAGGCGCGGCTCTTTGTTAACGGTAACTATGTGGCTCTGCTGATTTTGGGTGCTGAGGGTGACTGGGAGGCCAGCGATGAGGAGCAAGCCAAGTTCGCCGCGGAGGAAGCCGACAAGGTGGATAGCGCGTGGAGCGGTATCTTTGGCTCTGCTGAAAACAGCATCACGATCCCGGAAGATGACGGCAGCAGCGGCTTTAACATGAATGAGGATATTGAAGGAATTGACGGTGCATCCGTCCTCGGCGGCTAAGCTATGGTATTCTCCAGTCTGACTTTTTTGCAATGCTTTCTTCCTGTTTGTCTGCTGGCGTACTTCCTCGTCCCGCAGAAATGGCGCAACGGGGTGCTGTTCCTGTTCAGCCTGCTGTTCTATGCGTGGGGCGAGCCGGTCTATGTGGTGCTGATGCTGTTCTCCACCGCATTGGACTACACCTGCGGACAAATGGTAGAGCGGCACCGGGGACAGCCGGGCGCAAAAATCGCGCTGCTGGT
>CALDMA010000203.1 GCA_937915075.1 uncultured Oscillospiraceae bacterium | reverse complement strand
CGTCTCGAAGGACACGCCCTTGAGCCACGGCATAGACCGCTCTTAAAACAAGACCTCCAGCAACGATCAGCACGACGGCATTGCCCACGCTGCGCTTTGCTTTCTCCATCTCATTTCTGCCCAGTGCCATGCTGACAAAGGCACAACAGCCGTCGCCTACCATAACAGCGATAGCCAGCGCCACAACGGTCAGTGGGAAAACGACGGTGTTGGCCGCGTTGCCGTAGGAGCCGAGGTAGCTGGCGTTTGCAATAAAAATCTGGTCAACGATGTTATAGAGCGCACCTACCAACAGCGAGATGATGCAGGGGACGGCGTACTGCCGCATGAGCTTTCCGATACGCTCCGTCCCCAAAAACTGATTTCCGGTATCCATAAAATTCACCTTTCTTTCAAAAAATAAGAAATGCGTAAGTCCCGCCAAACCCGGACTTACGCATTTCTGCTACACGATTTGATTATGAACTTTTCCCCATTTCCGCAAAAAGACGTGCGGCGTTTCTGCAACCGGATTTACGCAGAAACGCCACACGTTGTAGATTTATTATAGCGGACTCGATCAAGAATTTCAAATGTTTTTTCAACACGCTTTCGCTAAATGAGCCTATCCCTTACCGCGCTGTCCTTTGTGCAGGTCTGTGCAAAGGGCAGCGGCCACTGCCCATTCACCTATGCGTAAGGACTTTTCTTCCGTTCTCCTGCCTCAATAGTTTTCCGCGTGGAGCTCGAAGTAGCTCTGGGGGTGATTGCAGGTTGGGCAGACCTCGGGGGCCTTCTCGCCCACCACGATGTGACCGCAGTTGCGGCACTCCCACACCTTGACCTCGCTCTTGGCAAAGACCTCCGCCATCTCCACATTGTGCAGCAGGGCGCGGTAACGCTCCTCGTGGTGCTTCTCGATGGCGGCCACCAGACGGAACCGCTGTGCCAGCTCGTGGAAGCCCTCCTCCTCGGCGGTCCTGGCAAAGCCCTCATACATATCCGTCCACTCGTAGTTCTCGCCCTCGGCGGCAGAGAGGAGATTTTCGGCGGTATCGCCGATGCCGTTGAGCTCCTTGAACCAGAGCTTCGCGTGCTCCTTTTCGTTCTCCGCGGTTTTGAGGAACAGCGCCGCGATCTGTTCGTAGCCGTCCTTCTTGGCCTTGGAAGCAAAATAGGTGTACTTATTGCGCGCCTCGGATTCGCCGGCAAACGCCGCCATCAGGTTCTTTTCCGTCTGTGTGCCTTTATACTTATTTTCTTTCATGAGTCGTTCCTCCTCGTTCCGGCAGCTGCTTGGTATATTTTTATTATATCCGCTTTTCCATGATTTTCTATGGCAAAAGTCACAGGTTGATGTTTTTTCTGCACAGCTGCCGCCGGTCCGTTCACCGGACCGGCGGCAGATACACAAGATCAGTCGTCCAACTCCGCCTCGTGCTTGAGAATGGTGCCGGAGGCCGCGTCAATCTCGTAGTCATATTCCGTATTGCCAGATTTGAACTCGACCTCGTAGACGAGCTTTCCGTCCTCATCATCCAGCTCGATGTCCATGTCATATGCCTGATCTTCACGCACGCCCGCATGGTCCAAGGCGATAGACTTCGCCTTGGCATAGCCGATATCCTGCGCCGCTCCGGACGGCACGGGCTTCTGACCAGCGGGCTTCGTCGTTTCATTCGATGCGGAAACGGCAGCCAATAGATCCTTCTGCCCGCTGAGCACTTTTCCTGTGTAAGCATCCACCAGATACTCGAACTCGCCCCACGCCGTTTGCAGCTCCACTTCGTAGTGTGCGGGGGATTCGTCGAGTTCGGGATCGACCTCCGCTGTAACGGAATCCACCGCTGTCGTTCCGGCGTATTCCTCCGCAGCGGTACGGGCTGCATCCATACCGATCGGCATGGCGGGCGCGCCCGCTTCGGCGAGGTCCTTGAGCTCTTCGACCGAGAGCTTTGCCAGCGCATCAAATTTCAGGGTGGAGTTGAGTGCAAGCACACGGTTCACCAGCGCTGCCTTTCCGGTCGAAATGCTGTTTTCTCGTGCCTGCTGCGTAAGTCCTGCATCCTGCGTGAGCGTCTGTGTCAGGACGGACGCCCGCGATTCGCTTGTCTGCAAAACATCGTCCACAGTGTTCGTCAGCTCACGCTGGAGTTTTTCCGCGCGGGCGGTATCCTTGTCCTCCACCGAGATCATGATGGCGGAGGAAATGCTGTTGAGGTAGCCGTTCCGCACAAGGCTGCCCACGATGGCATTCACCGCCACATCGAGCTTCGCACCCTTGAGGTCCGCGCCGTTGCCCATATCCGCAAGGATGGCCTTCGCGTCCTCGTTGAGCGGCGTGCAGACGAGGACCTTTTCACTTCGATTCACTTTCAGCTCGATGCTCGGGTTCACGTCCAGCGACACTACGGACGCGATCGCGTTCGCCCGCTGGTAGAACAGCCCTCCGCCGCCGAGCAGCATCACCGCAAGGCAGGCGGCAATGAGCGAGGTCCATTTTCTCTTCGTCGTTTTCTTTGTCGTCATGGGAATTACCGTTCCTTTCCGCTCTTCACAGCGGGAGAGAACGCCGTTCACATCATCCGGCGCGGTCTTTTCGACCGCCGAGGCCAGATGGCGCTCTATTTGCTCGTTGGTCATCGGGCGTCATCTCCTTCCAGAAAGCTGCGCATCTTTTTCAATGCTCTGTGATATTTCGACAGGACGGTAGGAAGCGGCAGCTCCAACAGCGCCGCGATCTCCCGATGCTTCAGGCCCGTAACGGCGTGGAGCAGCACGATGCGCCGCTCCTCATCGCCGAGGCTTGCCAGCGCATGCTGCAAAAGGGTACGTTCATCGGCATCCAGTCCACACTCCTGCGCGGGAATGGCGTCCCATTCCTCCTCGCTGAGCGCGGCATGACGCTCCTCGCGCCGCAGGCGCATCAGGCACAGATTGCGGCAGACCGTCAGCAGCCAGCCCATCGGCGAGCCGGTGGGACGATACTGCCCCGCGCAGTCCCACACCTGCACATAGACGTCCTGCGTGAGGTCCTGCGCATCATGCGCATTTTTGAGGTAGGAAAGCGCAAGACCGTACACCGCTGTACGTGTGCGCCGGTACAGCTCCGCAAGCGCTTCACGCTCGCCGTCTGCAACGCAGATCAGCAGCCGCTGCAGCTCATGACGATCCTCCATCGGAGCATATTCGGTTGTCATCAGCACGCTGAGCATAGGCTTCCGTCTCCTGTCATCCGTGTAATGCACGGAAAGGACGATTTATTGCATCGGTCTAAAAATTTTTCAGGAATATCCTTTTTTACATTATAACACAAACGCGCACGAACGGAAGGCAAAAGATGTATCCGACAAATGTCTGCGGGAGATATAGGCGTCGCTGCTTCATGCTATATAGTGTGCCCAACAGTCACCGGACCTGCGTCCAACATCTTCGTTACCCATTGCATGGCAGCTCGACGAGGAAGCGGTTGACGCCGTCTCGGCTCTCCGCCCAGATTCTGCCGGAGTGCCGCTCGACGATGCTCTGCGCGATGGACAAGCCCAGCCCGAAGCTGCCGCTCGCGCTGCGCGCTTCGTCGGCGCGATAAAAGCGCTTGAAAATATTGTGCAGGTCCTCCTCAGAGATGGCCTCGCCGGAATCGGACACACAAAGCTGAACGCGCGTGTGTCCGGTTTTTTTCAGCTCCACGCAAACCATCCCGCCGTCGCGGGCGTACTTCTGCGCGTTGTCGAGCAGGATATCCGCCACCTGATGGAGCTGCTGCGCGTCGCCGTTGACGGTGATGTTCCCGGCAATGTCGGTCTCCAGCGTCAGACCGCGTTCGAAGATGACCGGCTCAAAGGGCAGCACCGCGTCCGCGACAAGGCGGCTGAGCTCGACCGGCTCCATGTCCGGCGCTTCGAGCGCGCTGTCCATGCGCGCGAGCTCCAAAAGCTGCTCGACCAGTGTTCGCATCTGGCGCGAAACAGTAAGAATGCTGTCCGCAAAGCGATGCTTCTCCGCGTCGCTGTCCGTCCCCTGCATCAGCTCGGCGTTTGCCATGATGACCGTCAGCGGCGTTTTCAGCTCATGCGAAGCATCGGCGACAAACTGCCGCTGCTGCCGCCAAGCCTCCTCTACCGGTCTTGTCATCCAGCGGGAGAGGAACACGGCGATGGTGAGAAACGCCGTAAAGCTCAGAACGCCGATGGCCGCGCAGGTCCTGCGCAGGTTCTCCAATGTGTTCCGTTCGCTTGAGGTGTCGGCAAACACGACGCAGCTCCGCTCCGACGCGGGCGCGATGCAGTAACGCAGTCCGTAATCGTCCAGCATCCCGACCGGCTGTCCGTCGGCGAGCGCCGCGTCAAGGATCTCACGCAGGAAGTCCTCGTCGGAGAGGTCATAGTACCCGCCGCCAAAGGCAGAGGGCTCCCCGTTCTTGTCGAGGACGACCGTAAAATAAGGCAGGCGGACATTCTCCGGACGATCCTCGGGCAATTCTCTTGTTTCCCGGTTCGGCCGCTCCTGACGCAGCAGCATGGAGGCGATGCTCTGCATCATCGTGATACTCTCACGCTCGAGGTTCACGCGCGTAAAGTGAACGACCATGCCGAAAATGACGCCGAGCATCACCAGCACGAGCGCCATGACAACGGCGACAAATTTCAGCCGCAGCCTTCGGATCATTCCGCCACCTCCAGCCGGTAGCCGAGCCGCCGCACCGCCTCGATGCGGACGTTCGAGCCGATGCTCACGAGCTTTTTGCGCAGGAAGCCGACGTAGACCTCCACATGGTTCTCCACGGCGTTGGAGTCATAGCCCCACACGCGGGCAAGGATGACCTCCTTGGACAGAATGGCGTCCTTGGACTGGAGCAGCGCCCGCATCACGTCGAACTCCTTGGCGGACAGCCGCACGCTCTTCTCCCCGCACAGAAGCGTACAGGAGGCAAGGTCGAGCGCCGTGTTGCCGCAGCACAGCTCGTCCACCTGCGCGCCCTGCCGGCGCAGGAGCGCGTTGACGCAGGCGAGCAGCTCGCGCGAATCAAAGGGCTTGGTGAGATAGTAGTCCGCGCCGGCGTTCAGACCCTCGATGCGATCCTCCAGGCCGGACTTCGCCGTGAGCATCAAAATCGGCGTGGCGCAACGCTTCGCGCGCACCTCACGCGCGACCTGATAGCCGTTGAGCTTCGGCATCATCACGTCCAGGATCAGCAGATCGTAGATGCCGAGCTCCGCATACTCCGCGCCGCTCTCGCCGTCGTAGACGGTTTCGACCTCGAAGCCCTTCTGCATCAGCAGGTCGCGGACCGAATCCGCCAGCAGCTTATCGTCCTCAATGACCAGTATTTTCATGGGAGCAGCCTCCTCTTTTTCTATGTTGTCATTATAATAATTCATCTTTCTGAAAGGAAGCTGAAAATTGGACTGTTCACAGTTCTTTTACACTTGGGACATGCCTTTTTCAGCATCGCTTCAGCTTTGCCTGCTATCGTTTGCAGCAGAAAAGCTAATTGCCATAGCTGAAGAGCCATTGACCGGCGGGAGCGAGTGCGGCACGGCAGCATCCTGTAAAGCTTGCGCATCCACACGGAATTTTCCCGTTCTTTCTCCTATCGCCGCCGTGCGTCAGGGAACGCGCTCGCTCCCGCCGGTCAATGGACCCACCTCTGTAACGCGGTCGACAGGCCGAGCCGATGCCGAAGCACGCACTTCGGATAAGCCGACGGCTCCCCTGCTTGGCAACACCGCGGCACAGCAGAATACTTGAGCGCAGTTCATCAGGCGAACTGCGCTCAAGACGAGTATGGACGTCATTATCATAAGGAGGACTCGCATGGAGATCAACGAGCTGCGCGCTATCGCCGCAGAGGAAGCCGCTGCGGACGCGGTGCCGGAAAAGCCGCCGCTTTTTGCGCGGCTACGGGAGAAGCTGCCCCAAAAGGGGAAAAAGCCAAGTCGAAAGCAAACGCTGCTCGCGCTTGCGATCGTCGCGGCGCTGGCCGCGGCATTTGGCATTTATAAGCTCTTTTTCACCGCGGAGGAAAAAATCGCGCTGACCGGCACGACGACCTACGGCACGCTCGACGCGGCGATTGAGGGAAGCGGCACGACCACGCCCGCGGACTCCGTGACCTACGACGTCAACGGCACGGTGCTCGAGTGGTACGTCTCGGCGGGTGACGAGGTGCAGGCGGGCGACCTTCTTTACGTCCTGGACTCCACCGACGCGGAAGACGATATTCTCGATGCCGAGGTCGAGCTGGAGGACCTCTACGAGCAGCTCTCGGAGCTGCAGGAGAGCATCGCGGGCCAGACGGTGACGGCGGCGTTTTCCGGCCGCGTGGAGAATATCAGCGCCGAGGCGGGCAAAAAGGTGCAGTCCGGCGCGACGCTCTGCAAGCTCATCGACGACAGCAGAATGAAAGCCACGCTGTACTTCAGTTATTCCTATCAGAATGACATTCAAAAGGGAACGCAGCTGACCATGTCCGTCCCTGACCAGATGCTGGCCCTAACCGGCAAGGTAACGGACGTGCAGTACGTCGATTACGTCACGAGTGAGGGAATGAAATGCTTCGCCGTGACGGTCGAGGTGTCGAACCCCGGCTCGCTCACCGAGGGCATGAACGTCACCTGCCGGCTCGAGGGTGCGGACGGCTCGGAGATCTATGCCGCGACCGACGCGGCGCTGGAGTACGCCGACTCCGAGACCATCACGGCGGGGGCGAGCGGCGAGCTGACAAGCGTGAACGTCGTGAACTACCAGCGCGTGAGCGCGGGACAGACGCTCTTCTACATCGACGCCTCCGGCTATCAGACCCAGCTCGAGACCGTGCAGAAGCAGATCGAAAGCTACGAAGAAAAGATCGCAGACCTGCAGGAATCCATTGCCACCGAGTACACCCGCTATGCCGACATCTCCGGCCGCGTCGTGACTGCCGACTACAGCCGCAACCGCATGACCGGGACGGACGTCGGCAGCGTGGTCATTTACGACCAGACCTCCATGCAGATCTCCGTGAACATCGACGAGCTGGACGCCGACCGTCTGATGCAGGGCATGGCTGTGACCGTGTACCGCGAGACGAGCTCCAACATCGTCTACTACGACGCGACCCTCTCCTACCTCAGTCTGGAGGCGACCTCCAACTCCTCCGGCGTGAGCACCTTCGCCGCCGAGATCACCATTGACTCCAAGGGCGAGCTCTCCTCCGGCGTGACGGTCTACTACTATATTGACACGAGCGAGGGCGAGAGCGACGGGACCGAGGAAACGGTGCTCGCTCCCATCAGCGCCCTGTGCAGCTATGACGACGGCTACTATCTTATTGTGCAGTCCGACAAAAAGCCGGACAACGCCATCGACCCCGAAAAGGTCGGCGGCAGCGTGACCGACTATCCCAAGGGCTACTACGCTGTCCCGGTGGAGGTCGGCAGCTACAACGGCAGCTACATTCAGATCCTCTCCGGCGTGGAGCAGGATCAGACGGTGTTCCTGCGCTACCAGAACGCCGCGCCCGGCGGCGGGGACTCCACCTCCACCGTCGGCGGCGACGAAAGCGGCAGCGGTATGCCGGACTTCAGCGGCGGTATGCCCGACTTCGGCGGGAACGGCGGCAATATGCCGAGCTTCGGCGGAGGCGGCTCCGGCGGTGGGATGCCCGGCGGCAGCAGCGGCGGGATGCCGAGCTTCGGCTGAGGGATGCCTATGGAACTCATTGAAATTCGAGACCTTTATAAGATCTACGCCGAGGGCGAGGAGAACGAGGTCCGCGCACTCGACGGCGTGAGTCTTTCCATCGACTACGGCGAGTTTGTCGCCATCGTGGGCGCGTCGGGCAGCGGCAAATCCACGATGATGAACATTCTGGGCTGTCTCGACATTCCCACGCGTGGGAGCTACCTTCTCGACGGCACGCCCATCGAAAAACGCACGGAGGATGAGCTGTCCGACATCCGCAGCCGCAAGATCAGCTTCATCTTTCAGGGCTACAACCTCATTCCCTCGCTGACCGTCTGGCAGAATGTGGCGCTGCCGATGGCGTATCAGCGGGTGCCGCTTGCCGAACGGTTGCAGCGCGCCTACGACGCGCTCGACGCCATGGGCATCGCCTCCCGCGCGGAGAGCCGCCCCACGGTGCTCTCCGGCGGGCAGCAGCAGCGCGTCGCCATCGCCCGCGCCATTGCCACCGGCTCGCCCATCATCATGGCCGACGAGCCGACCGGCGCGCTGGACTCAAAAACCGGCCAGCAGGTGCTCGACATTCTCCGCACGCTCCACAAAAACGGCACGACGGTCATTCTCATCACGCACGATAACGGCATTGCGGCCAAGGCCAAACGTGTCGTGCGTTTACAGGACGGCCACATCATCGAGGACCGCCCCAACGTGCCGGACGAAAGCCGCGCGATCAACGTGAATATGTGAGGAGGGGGGATGCTATGGATTCCGTTGTGATGGCTTTAGAATCCATCAAGGACAAAAAAATACGCTCGTTCCTCACGATGCTCGGCATCATCATCGGCGTGGGTGCGGTGCTCATTTTAGTGAGCGTTGTGCAGGGCTACAACGCCGACCTGACTGCGTACTACGAAAAGCAGGGCGTCAACAAGGTCAATGTCACGCTGATGAACTTTGACCGCACAAACTCCACCGACCAGTCGAGTGAATTTATGGACTATGTGACGCAGGAGCTTTCGGAGTACGTCACCGGCGTCAGTCCGAGCTATTCCACCTCGGGTACGCTCAAATACTACGCCAATTCCAACACTACAGCCAAGGTCTACTTCGGCAATGAGCAGTGGTCCCAGTGCAATAATTTCACGCTCGACGAGGGGCGCGACCTGCTCTCGCTCGACATGGACGGCAAGAACCTTGTCTGCGTCATCGGCTCGTATGTGGCCGACGCCCTGTTCGGCTACCGTGACGCGGTGGGCGAAACGCTGATGTATAACGGTACGCCGCTCACGGTGGTCGGTGTTTACTATCCAAAGGACGGCAGCGCGGAGGAGTCCATGGACGATATGATCGTCGTGCCCTATACCCTCAACCGGCAGATATTAGGCACGGATTCCGTGACGCAGTTTTCCGTCAAGGTCAGCTCCTCCGCGAACATGACCACGGTGCTGAACGCCGTGGAGGATTGGATGGCGGAAAACGTCAACACCAACACAGGCGACTACACCGTGGAAAACGGCAACGACGCGATGGAGGCGGCGGAGGACGAAACGGCCTCGCTTCAGGTGGTGCTCGGCGGCGTGGCGGGCATTGCCCTGCTCGTCGGCGGCATCGGCATCATGAACATCATGCTTGTCACCGTGACCGAGC
>CALDMA010000202.1 GCA_937915075.1 uncultured Oscillospiraceae bacterium | reverse complement strand
CTTCCAGGTCGCCTCGGGGTCAAAGATGGTCATTTTGTCGCTGTCGTCCACCGTCTCGTCGTAAACGCACAGGTAGTCCGCGATGGCCTTGCCCGTGTCGCGGCCGTAGAAGCGGTAGAGCTTCTTGAAGTGCGGCGTGGTGATCTTGCCGACGTTCTCGCTGACCTTGATCTTGGGGATCACATTGCCGTCCTTGTTCTCCACGGCGACGAGCTTGTAGACGCAGCCGAACACCGGTTCGCTGCGCGCGGTGATGAGCCGCTCACCGACGCCGAACGAGTCGATCTTCGCGTCCTGCATCCACATATCGCGGATGATGTACTCGTCGAGCGAGTTGGAAACGGTGATGGTCGCCGTCTCCCAGCCGGCCTCGTCGAGCATCTCGCGCGCCTTGCGGGAAAGGTAGGCGATGTCGCCGCTGTCGAGGCGGATGCCGCACTTGGTGATGCCCTTCGGGCGCAGCACCTCGTCAAAGACGCGGATGGCGTTGGGGATGCCGGAGTGGAGCGTGTCGTAGGTGTCCACCAGCATGATGGCGTTGCCGGGGTAAAGCTCGCAGTAGGTCTTGAAGGCATCGTACTCCGTGTCGAACATCTGCACCCAGGCGTGGGCCATCGTGCCGAGCGCGGGCACGCCGTAGAGCTCGTCCGTGATGGTGCAGGCGGTGCCGATGCAGCCGCCGATGTAGGCGGCGCGCGCGCCGACGATGGCGGCGGCGGTGCCCTGCGCGCGGCGGGAGCCGAACTCCATCACGCCGCGTCCCTTGGCCGCGCGGGCGATGCGGTTGGCCTTCGTGGCGATCAGGCTCTGGTGGTTGACGGTCAGCAGCGCGAAGGTCTCGACGAGCTGCGCCTCAATGGCGGGCGCGCGCACAATGACCATCGGCTCCTTCGGGAACACGGGCGTCCCCTCCGGCACGGCGTAGATATCGCCGGTAAAGCGGAAGGTGCGCAGATACTCCAGAAATTCCTCGCAGAAAATGCCCTTGCCGCGCAGGTACGCAATGTCCTGCTCGTCAAAGTGCAGGTCCTCGATGTATTCGATGAGCTGCTCGAGGCCCGCCGCGATGGCAAAGCCGCCGCCGTCGGGGACCGAGCGGAAATAAACGTCAAAATAGGTGATGCGATCTTTGAAGCCGGTTTGGAAATAGCCGTTGCCCATGGTCAGCTCGTAGAAGTCGCAGAGCATGGTCATGTTCAGTTTTTCTTCCGTTTTCATGGAACACCTCATATAAATTCGGCCGCGGTATGCTCACCACGGCCTTATGATGTTTTCATTATAGCCCGATTTTGCGGATAAAGCAAGGCTTTTGCTTGACTTTGCCCCGCAAGTCTCCTATGATATGCATGAATTTACTTCATCGGAGGAGCGCAACATGGGCGTTATTCTGGGCATTGACATCGGCGGCAGCAGCACGAAGATCGTGGGACTGCACGAGAACGGCACGGTCATTGATATGCTGCGCGTGAAAGCGGAGGACCCCCTCACCTCGCTCTACGGCGCGCTCGGCAACTTCCTCGCCACGCACAGTCTGAAGCTCGCGGACATCGGCCACATCGCGCTCACCGGCGTGGGCGCCTCGTATGTGGACGGCGACATTTACGGCGTGCGTACGGTCAAGGTCGAGGAGTTCCCCTCCGTCGGCGTGGGCGGCCTGGCACTGAGCCGGAAGGAACGGGCGGTCGTGGTGAGCATGGGCACCGGCACCTCGCTGCTCTGGGCGGAAAAGGGCGGCGAGATCCGCCACATCATCGGCAGCGGCATCGGCGGCGGCACGCTCTCGGGCCTCAGCGAGCTCATCACGGGCGTGCACCAGTACGCGCTCATCCGCAAGCTCTGTCAGGACGGCGACCTCTCCCAGATCGACCTCACCATCGGCGATATGTCCAAGGGCAAGGTCGGTACGCTGCCGCCGGAGGCGACGGCGGCAAACTTCGCCAAGCTCGCCGAGGACGCCACGAGCGCCGACAAGATGCGCGGCCTCGTGAATCTTGTCCTGCAGGCCATCGGCACGATGTCCGTGCTCGCCTGCCGCACCTGCGGCACGAACACCGTCGTGCTCACCGGCGCGCTCACGATGCTCCCGCCCGCGCGCGAGACCTTTGAGCTCTTCACGCAGCTCTACGGCGTGGAGTACATCATCCCCGAGAACGCCACCTTTGCCACCGCCATCGGCGCGGCGCTCTACAGCATGAGAAAGGACCGCTGAAAGGCGCCGGCGCGTGAAAGAGCAAAAAACTGTAAGACAGGCTGGAAAGTTCCATGAAAAACGCTTGACTTTCCCGTTTTTCCCTGTTATAATCGGTGAGCCGCTTTGAATGGGTACAAAGCATCGGTCCGTCCGATCACCCCCGACAGCGAGTCCGTAATAAAGGAAAGTGAGGTGCACACATGCAAGCGATCATCGTTACCGGCGGTAAGCAGTACAATGTCAGCGAGGGCGACACTCTGTTCATCGAGAAGCTGGACGTCGAGGCCGGCGAGGCCGTTACCTTCGACACCGTTCTGGCCATCGTGGACGGCGAGAACACCAAGTTCGGCACTCCCGTGGTGGAGGGCGCGAAGGTTGACGCCAAGGTCGTCAAGAACGGCAAGGGCAAGAAGATCCGTATCTTCAAGTACAACCCCAAGAAGGGCTACCGTAAACGTCAGGGTCATCGTCAGCCTTATACCAAGGTTGAGATCGGCAAGATCAGCTTCTAAGCCATGACGACCGTTACCTTCCTCACCGAGGGAAAGCGCATCATCGGCTTCGACGCGAAGGGCCACAGCGGCTATGCCGAGGCAGGCTCCGACATCGTCTGCGCCGCCATCACGAGCGCCGTGCGTCTCGTGGACGCGACCGTGAACGACGTGCTGGGTCTCGCGGCCTCCGTCAAGGTCCATGAAAGATCGGGTTCCATCGAGTTCCGTCTCCCCGGCGGTCTGAGCACCGCGGCGGAGAGCACCTGCCAGTCTCTTCTGGCCGGGTTGATGCTCTACTTCACGGAGCTGCACGACGAGTACCCCGAAAACATCGAAGTAATGGAGGCGTGAGCCTCCTCTCCCCCACGCATCATTCTACAGAAAGGATGGACTACGAATTATGATGAACATTGGTCTTCAGTTCTTCGCTCATAAAAAAGGTATGGGCTCGACCAAGAACGGCCGTGACTCCAAGTCCAAGCGTCTTGGTCCCAAGCGCGCCGACGGTCAGTTCGTTCTCGCGGGCAACATTCTTGTTCGCCAGCGCGGCACCCACATCCATCCCGGCGTCAACGTCGGTATCGGCAGCGACGACACCCTGTTCGCCAAGGCGGACGGCGTGCTCCGCTTCGAGAAGCTCGGCAAGGATCGCAAGCAGGCTTGCGTGTATCCCGCTGAGTAATTGAGTGGTTTGAAAAAGGAAGCGCAAGCCGACGGCTTGCGCTTCCTTTTTGTGCTTTTCCTTGACGGAGCACGCAAAAGCGGGTAAAATAGCAAAGCTAGTGAACAATACCCCCGAAGGAGGTTTTTCGATATGGCAACGGAATTCATTGATAAGGCGCGCATCTCCGTTTCCGCCGGCAAGGGCGGCAACGGCGCGGTCGCGTTCCACCGCGAGAAATACATCGCGGCCGGCGGTCCCGACGGCGGTGACGGCGGCAACGGCGGCGACATCATTCTGCAGGTGGACGACAATATGTCCACGCTGATGGACTTCCGCTACAAGCGCAAGTACACCGCCGAGAACGGCATGGACGGTCAGGGCAGCCGCAAGTTCGGCAAGAGCGGCAAGCCGCTCACCATCCGCGTGCCGCGCGGCACGCTCGTGCGCGACGCGGAGACGAACGAGATCATTCAGGATATGTCCTCGTCCGAGCCCTATGTCCTCTGCAAGGGCGGCAAGGGCGGCTGGGGCAACTGTCACTTCGCCACGCCCACCCGCCAGGTTCCGCGCTTTGCCAAGGCGGGCCTGCCCGGCGAGAGCCACGACGTCATTTTAGAGCTCAAGCTGCTCGCGGACGTGGGCCTCATCGGCTTTCCCAACGTCGGCAAATCGACGCTGCTCTCCGTCGTCTCCAAGGCGCGGCCGAAGATCGCCAACTACCACTTCACCACGCTCTTCCCCAACCTCGGCGTCGTGTACGTCGACGAGGGCGTGAGCTTTGTCATGGCGGATATCCCCGGCATCATCGAGGGCGCGGCGGACGGCGCGGGCCTCGGTCACGACTTCCTGCGTCACATCGACCGCTGCCGCCTGCTCGTCCATGTCGTGGACGTTTCGGGCAGCGAGGGACGCGACCCCGCCGCGGACTTCGACGCCATCAACGCCGAGCTGGCGCAGTATTCCCCCGAGCTGGCAACGCGCCCGCAGATCGTCGTGGCGAACAAGACCGACATCATGGAGGACGAAGCGCTGCTCGAGAAGCTGCGCGCGCACGTCGAGGAGGCGGGCTATCCCCTCTTCGCTCTTTCCGCCGCGTCCCACACCGGCACGCGCGAGCTGGTGCTGAAGATCGCCGAAAGGCTCTCCACGCTCCCGCCGGTCACGGTCTACGAGCCGGAGTACGTCCCGCGCCCGCCGAAGCTCGACACCTCCGCCCCGCTCAGCATCACGGTGGACGACAATACCTATATTGTCGATGGTCCGTGGCTCGAACGGCTCATGGCGAACGTCAACTTCTCCGACTACGAGAGCCGGATGTATTTCGACAAGATGCTGCGCGAGAGCGGTCTCTTTGCCCGCCTTGAGGAGATGGGCATTCAGGACGGCGACATCGTCAGCCTCTACAACCTCGAATTTGAATACCAGCACTGAAAAGCAAGCGGCGCTCCCTCGGGGGCGCCGCCTGTTCGTTATTTATCAGCCTCCCGCGGCGTTTTCTTTGTCTCGATCGGATAGAGCTGCGGGGCCTCGCCGCTGCCGTCGCAGAGGGCGAGAAAGACCTCCCCGCAAGCGGAATAGCCCTGCTCGCGCAGCTTTTTCGTGAGCCAGACCTCATCCTTGCCGACGGACCGCAGATTCTCCGGCAGCGCCTCGCCGTCCATGATGACAGGCGTGAGCAGCGTGCTCTGCTTCGGCGAGAGCGAAAGGTCGGTCGGCTGCGCGGCGCGGTAGGCCTCCTTGGGCAGAAAGCTCAGGTTGCCGTTGTGCTCAAAGACGACCGTCTCGAGCTGGGAGAGGTCGAACCAGCCGCCCGCGCGGCAGAGCGTAAGGAACTCGCTCAGATCGAGCTTTGCACGCTTCAGATGCTCGCGGTAGAGCGTGCCCCCGTCGTAGAGAATGAGCGGCTTGCCGGTAAAGGTCCGCCGCGCGGCGAGAGACTTGTTCGTCCACAGCGCGATGCCCCATGCCAGAAGCCCATAGATCACCATGCCGGTGAGCGGGCGCAGCGGCGACTCCAGCTCGGTCGCCATCTCGGCGGCGATGGAGCCGACCGAGATGCCGGAGATGTAGTCAAACATCGTCATCTGCGAGATCTGCTTGTTGCCCACCAGCTTCGTGAGCAAAAACAGGACCAGATACGAAACCACCGCTGTGACGGCGAGACTCAGAAGATCAAGCCCATCCATCGGCTGAACATTATCCATAAAAAACCTCCCGCGGCATTTTTTGCAGTTTGCCGCGGGAGGTGTCGTTTTATTCACTTCGTATGGACGTTGATGAACTCCGCGCGCAGCTTGGAGTAGAGGATGGTTTGGCTGGAATAGAGCCCCCGGTAGCCCGAGCAGACGTAGCTCACCGCGCACACGACCGCGTAGCACAGCAGCCCGTCCGCGCCGAACAGCTCAACGCTGATGAGCAGCGAGGTGATGGGGCAGTTCGTCATGCCGCAGAAAAGGCCCGTCACGCCAAGCGCCGCGGCAAAGGGCGCGGGCAGGCCGAGCAGCGCCCCCGCCGCGCAGCCGAAGGTCGAGCCGACAAAGAGCGTGGGCACGATCTCGCCGCCCTTGAAGCCGCAGCCGAGCGTGACCGCGGTAAAGACGATCTTGAGCAGGAACGCCTCCGGCTTCGCCGTTCCGCCGAGCGCGGCGGCGATGACATTGCCGCCCGCGCCGTTGTAGTCGCGGCAGCCGACGAGCAGCGTCAGCGCGATCACAAGACAGCCGCCGAGGAGGGCGCGCAGATAGTCGTTCTTCACAAGCCGCTCCGCCAGATGCTCTGTGCGGTGGAGCGCCTCGCAGAAGAGGATGCTCACCAGCGCGCAGCCGAGCGCCAGCCCCGCCGCGCGCGCCAGCGTGAACGCGTCGGTCTGCAGCGCGGCAACGGCGAAGCGCATCGGCTCGATGCCGAAGCGCAGCGACACGGCGTAGGCCACCAGCGACGAGGTGATGCAGGGAATGAGACCGGAATAGTACAGTACGCCGATGCTCACGACCTCGAGCGCAAAGAACACCGCCGCGAGCGGCGTGCCAAACAGCGCGGAGAACAGCGCGCTCATGCCGCACAGCGTCGCCAGACGGCAGTCCTTATCGTCCATGCGCAGCATTTTGCCGAAGTGCTCGCCGAGGTCGCCGCCGATCTGCAGCGCCGCGCCCTCGCGGCCCGCGCTGCCGCCCGCCAGATGCGTGAGGAGCGTAGCGAGGAAAATGGCAGGAATGAGCAGGATCGGCAGCTCGCGGCCCTGGTGCACCGCGTCAATCACCGCGTTGGTGCCCACGCCCTGCGTGCGCAGGAAGCGGTAGAGCGCGACGATCAGCACGCCCGCGAGCGGCAGCGCGTAAAGCAGCGCGGGGACCTCTGTCCGCAGCTCGGTAGCATACTCCACGCCGAGGTGGAACAGCGAGCCGACCGCGCCGCCGACCGTGCCGATGAGCGCGGCGGCCAGCAGCCATTTGACCAGCGTTTTCACATAAAGCATCACATGGCCGGTAAATCCCTGCAGCTTCTCCATGGTCCGCTCCCCTTTCCGTCCCGTTTCTTTACGGCAATTTTACATCGTCTGAACAAGGTGATTTTACACGAGTCGGCGGAAAAGTCAAGCGGCGAAAGAGTCTATCGTTTTATCCGATGAAATTCATCGTCTCAGCCGATGAACTGCTGCGTCCAGTAGTGTCCGTCGGCGACGTAGCCGACGCCGATCTTTGTATAGGCGCTGTTGAGGATGTTGGCGCGGTGACCCTCGCTGTTCATCCAGCCCGCGACGACCGCGGCGGGCGTGGCGTAGCCCATGGCGATGTTCTCGCCCGCCGTGCGGTAGCTGAGGCCGAAGGCGCGGATCATCTGAAACGGCGTGCCATAGGTCGGGCTGCTGTGCGCGAAGTAACGGTTATCGTGCATATCCTGCGACTTGTAGCGCGCGACGCGGGAAAGCTCCCAGTCCTCGGTCAGCGCGGCAAGGCCGTACTTCGCGCGCTCGGCGTTCACAAGACGGATGACCTCCTGCTCGTAGGCGCGGACGGACGCATCCGTCTCGGGGATGGTCAGCACGTCGCCGGGGTAGATAAGGTCCGGGTCCGCGACCTGCGGATTCGCGTCGATGATCTCGCTCGTGCCAACCTTGTATTGCACGGCAAGCTTCCACATCGTGTCGCCGCGCTGCACGGTGTGGGACGCGGCAAGGGTCGGGACGGTCATGGCCGCGGCAGCCAAAAGCGCCAGCGACAGGGAAAGCAGTTTTTTCATGGTACATTCTCCTTTTCGTGCTTTTCGAGGGATTTGCTCCCTCTGTCCCTAATGGTTACATTTTGTAACTATTTTTGCAAGTCCAACTATTTCCCAATTCCGGCAGGAATAGGAAACGGCGCGGCGGCAGACAATAGCAAAAACCGCTTCGGAGGCACGCCTATGCAAACGCTTTGGAACAGCCGCTACACGCTCCCCGCCTATCCGCCGTTGGAGGAGGACCTGCACGCCGACGCCGCCGTGGTCGGCGGCGGCATGGCCGGCATCCTGACCGCCTACGCCCTGCACACGCGGGGCCTGCGCGTCGTGCTGCTGGAGGGAGACCGCCTCGCCTCGGGCGTGACCGCGCACACGACGGCGAAGATCACCGCGCAGCACGGCCGGTTCTGTGAGCGGCTGGTGCATGACTTCGGGCTGCACCTTGCACAGCAGTACCTGCGGGCCAATCTCTGCGCCGTGCGGCAGTTCCGCGCGCTTGTGCGGCAGAAGCACATCGACTGCGCCTTCTCGGACGAAAGCTCCTTCGTCTATGCCGCACCGGACGGCCCCTCCCTCACGCGCGAGCTGGAATGCGCCCTGTCTCTCGGCGCACCCGCGCGGCTGGTAAAGCCCGAGGGGCTGCCCTTTCCGGTGCGCGAGGCGCTCTGCTTCGAGCGGCAGGCACAGTTCTCGCCGCTGCCGTTCCTCGCGGCGCTGCTGCCGGAGCTGACGGTCTACGAGCACTCCCCTGTGCGCGATATCCGCGGCCACGCCGTCCGCTGCGACGGCGGCACGGTCACGGCGGAGCAGGTCATCGTCGCCACGCACTTCCCCATGCTCGAGCGTTTCGGGCTCTACGACCTGCGGCTGCGGCAGGAGCGCTCGTACCTCCTTGCGCTGACCGGCGCGCCGCCGCTCCCCGGGATGTGGCTCGACGCGGGCGCGGAGGGCTGGAGCCTGCGGCGCAGCGGACGCTATCTGCTCCTCGGCGGAGGCGGGCACCGCTGCGGCGAAAACCTCGGTGACAGCTACGACCGTCTGCGCGCACAGGCGCAGCGGCTCTTTCCCGCGGCGCAGGAGGCGTTCGCCTGGTCCTCGCAGGACTGCATGACGCTCGATGGCGTGCCGTACATCGGTCCCTACTCCTCGTCCGCGCCGTTCCTGCACGTCGCCACCGGCTTCGGCAAGTGGGGCATGACCGGCAGCATGGTCGCCGCCACGCTGCTCACCGCCCGTCTCACCGGCGAGGACTGCCCCTACGCCGACATTTTCTCGCCCCAGCGCTTCTTCCCCTCCGCGTCCATCTCCGCCTTCTGGGAGGGCGCTGGCTACGCCGTGCGCGGCATCGGACGGCGGCTGTTCGTGCCCGCGCAGACCGCGGCGGCTGACATTGCCCGCGCTCACGCGGGCATCGTACAGTGGCAGGGCAAAAAATACGGCGTCTACCGCCACACGGACGGCACGCTGTTCGCGGTGGACATCCGATGTCCGCACCGCGGCTGCGAGCTGACGTGGAATGACGACGAAAAATCGTGGGACTGCCCCTGTCACGGCTCGCGCTTCGACTACACGGGCCATCGGCTCAGCGAGCCCGCCAAGGCCGCGCTCAGGCCCTGCGAGGACTTCCCGCAGGAGATATGAAAAAAGCGGGCCGCACGGCTGAACAGCACCCCATTTGTTAGACAAGTATGGTAAAATACTTG